>JAFAZJ010000099.1 GCA_019239835.1 Alphaproteobacteria bacterium
CTGGTCGTGGAACTCGCGGTCGGCGATGGCCCCGCAACGCTGGATCAGGCGATCGGCCAGGGTCGACTTGCCGTGGTCGATATGCGCGATGATCGAGAAATTGCGGATCTGCGAAAGCTCGGTCATCTCGGGCTGAAGGTCCGGGGCCGTTGGTCAGGAACAGGGGGCGCGCGGGGTGTAGCGGGATCGGGCCGCCGCCGCAACCGCCGGGCAGGGTTTGCAGGTGGGGCAGCTGCGACGAAAACACAAGGGATAGTGGCTTGCGCCCTGCCTGCAACGGCGCGAAGGTCCCGGCCGAAACCCGGAGGAGCCCATGTCCGTTCAGCCTCCCTTCAAGGTCTTCTGGCAGCCTGGTTGAACCAGCTGCCTGAGACTCAAGGAGTTTCTATCGGCCCGTGCGGTCGACTACGTATCCGTCAATGTGCTCGATGATCCCGCCGGCCTGGCCGAGCTCAAGGCGCTGGGCGCGCGCTCCGTGCCGATCCTCTCGCGCGGCGACAAGTTCGTCTACGCCCAGAGCCTCAAGCCGGTCATCGAGTTCGTCGGCCTGAACGAGAACAGTGGCCCGGCGCTGACGCCGGCCGAGCTGCATGATCGGCTCGACCGGTTCATGGATGCCGCAGTCAGCCTGCTGCCGAAGATGCCGGCCGACCGTCTGGGGACGCATGTTCCGGGCCGGCCGCGCAGCTATCGCACGCTCGGCTTCCACATGTTCCGCGTCGTCGCTGCCTTCCTCGACGCGGTCGACGGCAAGAAGCTGGAGCAGGGTGTGTTCGCCGAAGCGCCGGCCGAGGACGCCACCATGGTGTGGGTGGCCGACTATGGCGCTGGCGTGAAGCGTCGGCTCGACGCGTGGTGGGCGGCGACGCCCGATCGCGACGGCACCTCGACGCTCAACACCTATTACGGCCCGCAAAGCCTGCACGAGCTGTTCGAGCGCACCACCTGGCACTGCGGCCAGCATGTCCGGCAATGGATGATGCTGCTCGAGCGCGAGGGCGTGTCGATCACCAAGCCGCTGGGCGACGCCGACTTCGCCAAACTGCCGATGCCGCAGAACGTCTGGGACGGCTGACACAACTGTCGTCCCAAGCACGGTGAGTTCGCGATCGCTCTGCCGCTGCGTCGAGTCGGCGGGAGCGGTGTCGGCGCTCGCGGCTGTCGTTGCAGACATCAGCGCATTCAGCTGGTCGAACAACTCGGCAAAGCAAGCCTGCGTCCTGCATCATTCAACTTCCGCGCCAACTATTCTATAATCGTACCAACGTACGAACACCGTACGGCTCGGAGGAAAACCCATGCTTCCCAGTGACAGCAATGACGTCTTGACGCGCGTTGGACCTGGCACGCCGATGGGCGAGCTGATGCGCGAGTATTGGATTCCGGCCTGCCTGCCAGAAGAGCTCAAGCCCGACGCCACGCCGATGCGCCTGAAGCTGCTGGGCGAGAAGCTGATCGCGTTCCGCGACAGCGAGGGCCGCATCGGCATCATGGACCACCGCTGTCCGCATCGCTGCGCCTCGATGTTCTTCGGCCGCAACGAGGAAGGCGGGATTCGCTGCGCCTACCATGGCTGGAAGTTCGACGTTGAAGGCAACTGCCTCGATCAGCCGAACATCCCCGAGGATCTGCGCTTCACCGACCGGGTGAAGGCGAAGGCCTACAAGGTGGCCGAGCTGGGCGGCATGGTCTGGGTCTACATGGGCAAGCGCGCCGTGCCGCCGCCGCTGCCGGCGCTCGAGGTCTTCGGCTTGCCCGACAGCGAACGCATGGTGCTGTGCCACCAGCGCGACTGCAATTGGCTGCAGTCGCTCGAGGGCGACATCGACACGTCGCATTTCGGCTTCCTGCATGTCGGCGGCGTCAAGACCGAGGACGTCGATCCCAACACCATGCATCGCTGGGGCCTGGTCGACCGCGCGCCGCGCTATCACGTGAAGGAAACCGACTGGGGCACGATGTACACGGCGTACCGCCCCGCCGATCCGGGAAACTACTTCTATCGCTTCGCGCACTTCGTGTTCCCGTGCTTTGCGATGGTCCCGGATGGCACGTTCAGCAACATGATCCAGGCGACGCTGTCGGTGCCGCTCGACGACAACCACACGATGACCTACGTGCTGGGCTG
>JAFAZJ010000152.1 GCA_019239835.1 Alphaproteobacteria bacterium
GGCGATGTGGCGTGCGCCGTTGTCCGTCGCCGAGCCGGGGGCGAAGGGCACGATGATCTTGATCGTGTTGTTGGGATAGTCCGTGGCCTGTGCGGCCGCGCCGCGCGCCAGCAAGAGCGACGCGGCGCCAGATACGAATGCGCGACGCTGCATCAGCCGCCGGTCATCCGTGACCACCAGCCGCGCTTGGGCTTGTCCGGTGGCGCCTCGACCGAGGTCGATGGAATCGCCGGCGGCGGCGGCGGCTCGGGCGGCGGCACGGCGGGAGCTGCCCCGGTCGTCATCTCGCCATTGGTCACAGGCTTTTCGACAGCGATCGGCTCGATCGTCGGCTCGACGATGATCGGCCGCGGAGGCGCCTCGGGCTGCGCTTCGATGGGCACGGGCACGAATGGCGTAGCCGGCTCCTCGTCGCGCTCCGCCGGCGGGGTGCCGGCATGCGCTTCCTCGGACTGCTCGCCGTCCTCGCGCTCGCGACGACGGCCGCGTCCGCCGCGGCGTCCGCGACGACGGCGGCGATGCTCGTCACTGCCGTCATCCGGGCCGCCTTCGTCGTCGCGTGCGCCATCGACCTCGTCGGCGCCGGCTTCGACCGGCTCGCGATCCTCGCCATTCATGGGCGGCGCGGCATGCGCGCCATCGGGCTCGCCATCGTCGGGCGCGGCGGCCATCGGCTCGCCGTTCTGCTCGTCGCGGCGTCCGCCGCGACGGCGGCGACGGCGGCGGCGACGGCCGCCGTCATCGTCCTTGCCTTCGGCGCCATCGACGCCGGCCACGGCTTCGGCTTCCTCGCCCTCCGGCACGTCCTCGTACTCGTCGTAGGCGGCCGAGGCGGTGAGGCGGGCCTGTGGCTGCTGATGCTGCTCGCCGCCGACACGCGCGCGGGTGCGCTCGATCTCGTAATGCGGCGGGATCAGCTCGTCGTCGCCGACGATCAGCACGCGCAGGGCGTAGCGGTCCTCGACCTCGGCGACGTTGGCGCGCTTGTGGTTGAGGATGTAGAGCGCCACCGGCGTCGGCACGCTGACGACGATCTCGCTGGCGCGGCGGCGGATGGCTTCTTCCTCGATGCCGCGCAGCACGTGCAGCGCGGTCGACTCGACGGAGCGGATGCGGCCGGAGCCCTCGCAATGCGGGCAGATCTCGGTGGAGTTCTCCAGCAGGCTGGGGCGCAGGCGCTGGCGCGACAGCTCGAGCAGGCCGAAGGGCGAGATGCGGCCAATCTGGATGCGTGCGCGATCGGAGCGCATCGCTTCCTTCAGCCGGCGCTCGACCTGCTGCTGGTGCTTGCTCTCCTCCATGTCGATGAAGTCGATCACGACGAGGCCGGCGAGGTCGCGCAGGCGTACCTGGCGGGCGATCTCCTCGGCAGCCTCCAGGTTGGTGCGCAGCGCCGTCTCCTCGATGTTGCGCTCCTTGGTGGCGCGGCCCGAGTTGACGTCGATGGCGACCAGCGCTTCGGTCGGGTTGATGACGATGTAGGCGCCAGTCCTCAACTGCACCGAGGCCGAGTGCATCGCGTCGAGCGCCACCTCGACCTGGTAGCGGTGGAACAGCGGAATCGAATCGTCGTAGAGCTTGATGCGGCCGGCCTGCGAGGGGATTAGCTGGCGCATGAAATCCTGCGCCAGATTGAAGCCGTCGTCGCCCTCGACCCAGATCTCCTCGATGTCGGAGTTGTAGAGGTCGCGGATCGAGCGCTTGATGATGTCGCCTTCCTCGTAGATCAGCGCCGGCGCCGTCGACTTCAGGGTCAACTCGCGGATGCTGTCCCACAGGCGCATCAGGTAGTCGTAGTCGCGCCGCACCTCGGGCTTCGAGCGCTCGAGGCCGGCGGTGCGCAGGATCACGCCCATGCCCTGCGGCACGTCGAGCTCCGCCAGCATCTCCTTCATGCGCTTGCGGTCGGCGGCGTTGGTGATCTTGCGCGAGATGCCGCCGCCCCGGCCGGCGTTGGGCATCAGCACGGCATAGCGGCCGGCCAGCGACAAGTACGTGGTGAGCGCCGCACCCTTGTTGCCGCGCTCTTCCTTGACGACCTGCACCAGCAGGATCTGCCGGCGCTTGATGACTTCCTGGATCTTGTACTGGCGCGGCGGCGGCGAGCGGCGCGGGCGCGGCTCGTAGTCGTCGCCGCCCAGCACCTCGACCGGGATCTCCGGCTGCGGCGCGTCGGCTGGGTCGACCGCGGCGTCGCCGTTGGCGGCTGCCTCGATCGTCTCGCCGCCTTCGGTTGCGTCGATGGTCTCGGGCGCGGCCTCTGCCGGCTTGTCGTCGTCGAAGGCCGGGCCGGTGATGGCGTCGGTGGTCACCGAGGCGGGGATCGCGCCGGTGACAGGCTCCGGCGTCGGTTCGGGGGCCGGCTCCGGCGCCGGCGCGGCCTCGATCACTGCGGGTGCGGGCTCGGCTTCGGGCTCGGGCAGGGGAGCCGTCGCTTCCGGGGCGCCGATGATGCCGACATCGGCGCCGGCGGTCTCCGCCAGGTGCGGTTCGGTGGCTTCGGCAGCGGGCTCGGCGGCTTCGGTCGGCGGCGCGCCGGTGAGCAGGGCGCGCTGCTCGTCGGCGTCCTCGATGTCGCTGCGATCGACGCGATGGCGTCGGCGCGAGCGGCGATCATCCTCGTCGTCGTCGTGACGCTGGCTTCGCTGGGCCTGTTCGGCCAGCAGCCGTTCGCGGTCGGCGACCGGGATCTGGTAGTAGTCGGGGTGGATTTCGTTGAAGGCCAGGAAGCCGTGGCGGTTGCCGCCATATTCCACGAAGGCCGCCTGAAGCGACGGTTCGATACGGACTACCTTGGCAAGATAGATATTGCCCTTCAGGGGCTTGCGAGACGCTGCTTCGAAATCGAATTCATCCAGCTTGGTACCGTCCACCACGACGACCCGGGTTTCTTCCGGGTGCGTGGCGTCGACAAGCATGCGCTTGACCATCGCCCTATGCTCCGCGACGGAGCGTGGACCACCTGTGCGAACGGTCAGGCGGACGTCCGTCGCCTAGAGCGGAGCCGGCAAGCACCGTGTCGTCGACCTGTCGAACGGCGTCAGACGCCAGGACAGGGACGGTCACGATGCCCCGAGACGACAAAAGCTGCGCCGGCCCCGGGTTTCGTTGAAGCCGCCATCACCAATGACGCCGACGGTCCAAACATGGCGCCGCGTGATCGCATCGATCACCGCCCACCGCGTGACAGCGGCTGGACGTTCCGGCGCCGGACCGCCGATGCCGCCGGACGCCCCAAAGGACCGCCCGACTGACGACGACTGTTCGCAGATTCACCATACGCTCGCACGTGGGATTTCCACAACACAATCTCTGGGGGTATCGGCGCTTTGATCCACTATGACATGAAGAAATACAAATAGAATATTGATTTAAATAAGAAATTTTTCTACAAATCAGATCATGGGTGAGGCTGGGCTTAGGCGCCGTCTGGCGCTGGGCGTATTGGTGAGCGGGTCCATGGGCCTGGCGATGCCGGTGCTCGCCCGCACCGAGCGCGCCGCGCCGGCCGTGAAGCCCAAGACGACGCCAGCCCCTCGACTCAAGGTCATCGCGCTCGATCCCGGCCATGGCGGCGCCGACCCCGGCACCACGGGCGCTACGGGCATGCACGAGAAAACCGTGGTCTATGCCGTGGCCACCGCGCTGGAGCGCGAGCTCAGCGCCGGGCGTCGCTATCGCGTCGCACTTACACGGCGCGGCGACCTCTTCGTGCCGCTGCGCGAACGCGTCGCGCGCGCCCGGGCGGCCAAGGCCGACCTGTTCATCTCGCTGCACGCCGACGCGCATCCCGATCACTCGGTGCGCGGCGCCACGGTCTACACCCTCTCGGAAGCGGCGAGCGACCGCGAGGCGGCGGCGCTGGCGGCCAAGGAGAACAAGGCCGACCTGCTCGCCGGCGTCGATCTGCGCCGGCACACCGACGACGTCACCAGCGTGCTGATCGAGCTCACCCAGCGCGGCACGATCAACCAGTCGCGCAGCTTCGCCGGCATCATGGTCGACGCGCTGCATCGCTCCGGTGTTGCAACTTTGCCACGCAGCCATCGCCAGGCCGGCTTCGCGGTGCTCACCGCGCCCGACATGCCGGCGATCCTGCTCGAACTCGGGTATCTCTCGAACCGCGCCGACGAGCGGTTGCTGCTCAACCGGGCGCATCAACAGAAGCTCGCGCGTGCCATCGCCGCGGCGGCTGATCGATATTTCGGCACGCAGCCTGCGGCACCTGTTGCACCGCAAGGCCCCGGACCCGCCGTGAAAAAGGCGTAGTCCCCGGGCTTAGATCACAGTGGTGTGCGCAACCGTTTGATTGCCTGGGCGTCATCATCCGCGTAGGTGAGTCGTTCTAGTATGACCGGGCGGGCGCGCCGTCCGCGTGCTTATCGAGGTCGAGGCCTTATCCATCGTGTGGCTGATCCGTTGGATGATGTATGCCTGCTTCGCAGTCATCGTCTGCGTGGTGGGCGGCGCCTTCGTGGTCTATTGGCATTTCGCGCCGGGCCTGCCCGACCA
>JAFAZJ010000189.1 GCA_019239835.1 Alphaproteobacteria bacterium
CTCGCGGAGCAAAACGCGGAGGTCGAACGCAAGAACAAGGAGGTCGAGCAGGCACGGCGCGCGCTCGAGGAGAAGGCAGCCGAGCTGGCGCTCACGTCGAAGTACAAGTCCGAGTTCCTCGCGAACATGTCGCACGAGCTGCGCACGCCGCTGAACTCGATCTTGATCCTCGGCCAGCAGCTCGCCGACAACGTCGGCGGCAACCTGACGATCAAGCAGATCGAGTTCGCGAAGAACATCCACTCAGCCGGCACCGATCTGCTCACGCTGATCAACGACATCTTGGATCTGTCGAAGATCGAGTCGGGCACCGTCACCGTCGAGGTCGAGGAGATCCCCTTCCCGGCGCTGCGCGACGCCGTCGACCGCAGCTTCCGCCACGTCGCCGAGGCCAAGCACCTGCCGTTCAACGTGGAGTTCGCCGACAACCTGCCGCCCTCGATGCATAGCGATCCCAAGCGCCTGCAGCAGATCCTCAAGAATCTGATCTCCAACGCGATCAAGTTCACCGCGCGCGGCCACGTCGATCTGCGCGTCGACATCGCCCAATCGGGCTACAGCCCCGGCCACCCGGTGCTCAGCAAGGTGCCGCAAGTCGTCGCCTTCACCGTCGAGGACACCGGCATCGGCATCGCGCCGGAGAAGCAGAAGATCATCTTCGAGGCCTTCCAGCAGGCCGACGCCGGCACCTCGCGCAAGTACGGCGGCACCGGTCTGGGCCTCGCCATCAGCCGCGAGCTCGCCATGCTGCTGGGCGGTGAGATCAAGCTCAGCAGCAGCCACGAGCAGGGCAGCATCTTCACGCTCTACCTGCCGCTCTACTACTCGGAGACCGAGATCGAAGAACCGGCCGCGCCGGCCGAGGAACGCCCGCCCCAGCCCGCAGCGACTCGCGAACGCACGATCCTGGCCGCGGCGCGCCAGGAGCACGTGCCCGACGATCGCGACGACATCCACCCCGGCGATGCCATCCTGCTGATCATCGAGGACGACCCGCACTACGCGCGCATCCTGCTCGGCCTGGCGCGCGAGAAGGCCTTCAAGGGCATCGTCGCCAACAAGGGCGCGCTGGGCCTGTCGCTGGCGCGGCAGTACAAGCCGACGGCCATCTCGCTCGACATCTTCCTGCCCGACATGCTGGGTTGGACAGTGCTCAACCAGCTCAAGCTCGATCCCAGCACGCGCCACATCCCGGTGCAGATCGTCACGCTCGAGGAGGAACGCCAGCACGGCCTGGCGCATGGCGCCTTCGCCTATCTGGTCAAGGAACCGACCACCGAAGGGCTGGTCACCGCCTTCGACCGTATCCGCAGCTTCACCGCGCCGCGCACCAAGCGGCTGCTGGTCGTCGAGGACAACGACATCGAGCGGCAGTCGATCGCCGCCCTGCTCGGCCACGACGACATCGAGCTGGTCACGGCGAGCACCGGCCATGAGGCGCTGTCGGCGATGCTCGATCGCTCGGTCGACTGCGTCGTGCTCGACCTGCGCCTCCCCGATATGACCGGCTTCGAGCTGCTCGAGAAGATGCGCACCGTGCCGGCCTTGGCGTCGGTGCCGGTCGTGGTCTTCACCGGCAAGGAGCTCAGCGCCGACGAGCAGGCCCGGCTCAGGGTGATGGCCAAGAGCATCGTGCTCAAGGATGTGCAGTCGCCCGAGCGGCTGCTCGACGAGACGGCGCTGTTCCTGCACCGCGTGGTCACCGATCTGCCGGCGGAGAAGCGGGCCATGCTCGAGCGCCTGCACGGCTCGAACGAGGTGCTGCGCGGCCGCAAGATCCTCGTGGTCGACGACGACGCGCGCAACATCTTTGCGCTCACGTCGCTGCTCGAGAAATACGACATGGACGTGATCCCCACGACCAATGGCCGCGAGGCGATCGAGATCGTGCAGCGCACGCCCGACCTCAACGTCGTGCTCATGGACATCATGATGCCCGACATGGACGGCTATGAGACGATCGGCAAGATTCGCGAGAACCCCGCGTCGAGCACCCTGCCGATCCTGGCGCTGACCGCCAAGGCGATGAAGGGCGATCGCGAGAAATGCCTCAACGCCGGCGCCAGCGACTACATCGCCAAGCCGGTCAACACCGACCAGCTGCTGTCCCTGCTGCGCGTCTGGTTGTTCCGATGAGCCGGATCACCTCCACCGACGACACCGCCCGCGTGGCGAGCGACGAACGCCAGACGGAAGCGGCCGCGCTGGACGACGGGCCGATCAACATCCTGATCGTCGACGACGAGCCGAAGAACCTCGTCGTCCTCGAAAGCATCCTCAGCATCCCGGCCTACCGGCTGGTGCGCGCGGAATCCGCCGAGCAGGCGCTGCTGGCGCTGCTGGTCGACGAGTTCGCCCTGCTGATCCTCGACATCCGCATGCCCGGCGTCACCGGCATCGAGCTGGCCCGGATCATCAAGGAGCGCAAGAAGACGTCGCAGGTGCCGATCATCTTCCTCACCGCCTACTACAACGAGGACCAGCAGGTGCTGGCGGGCTACGACGCCGGCGCGGTCGACTATCTGCAGAAGCCGGTCAATCCGCACATCCTGCGCTCCAAGGTCGCCGTCTTCGCCGAGCTGCACCGCATGCAGCGCGAGCTGGGTCGCGCCAACCAGGCCCTGCACGAGCTGAACGACACGCTCGAGCAGCGCGTCGCCGAGCGCACGCAGCACATCCGCCTGCTGCTGGGCGAGGTCAACCACCGCTCCAAGAACATGCTGAGCGTGGTATCGGCGATCGCCCAGCAGATGCGGGCCGAGAACCAGCAGGAGTTCGTGCGCCACTTCTCGCAGCGCATCCAGGCCCTCGCGGCGAGCCACGATTTGCTGGCGCGCAGCGAATGGAAGAGCATCGCGATCCTCGATCTGGTGCGCGCACAGCTGGGGCACTTCCAGGAGCTGATGGATCGGCGAATCTCCCTGAACGGACCATCCCTCAATCTGTCGGTGTCGGCCGCCCAGTGCATCGGCATGGTGGTGAACGAGCTGGCGACCAACGCCGTGAAGCATGGCGCGCTGTCCAACCAGGATGGCCGGGTCGAGATCGCCTGGCGGGTCGACCGCGGCGCGCCCGACGAGAATTTCACGATCAGCTGGGTCGAGCACGACGGTCCGCCCGTCGTCACACCAGCGCATCGCGGCTTCGGCTCGACCGTCATCAAGAGCATGGCCGAGCTGAGCCTTGATGGCGCCGTCGAGCTCGATTTCGCGCAATCGGGATTGACGTGGCGACTCGCCTGCCCGACCACGCGGATCTTGTCGGCCAAGGACGCCAGATGAACGGCGCCGCCCCTCGCCTGCGCGTGCTGGTCGTCGAGGACGACGCGCTGATCGCGCTCGACATCGCGCGACAGCTGACCAATGCCGGCTTCCAGGTCGTCGGCCCGGCGGTCTCCGTGGCCAGGGCGCTGAAGCTGATCGGCGAGCACGGCTGCGACATCGCCGTGCTCGACATCAATCTCGGCGACAAGGAGACCTCCGAGCCCATCGCCCGCGAGCTGCGCAGCCGGGCCACGCCGTTCGTCGTGCTGTCCGGCTACGCCCGCGACGAGCACGCACCCGCCTTCGCCGGCGCCCCGATCCTGTCGAAGCCCGCCAGCCCGAGCGAACTGATCGCCACGCTGCTCAGCTGCACCGCCGCCGTTTAAGTCTTCTCCCCGCGCAGGCGGGGAGAAGGTGCCGAGCGTCAGCGAGGCGGATGAGGGGCTTCTCGCGCAACGACCAACGCCGTCGCTGTAGAGACTCAGCGAAGCCCCTCATCCGCCCTTCGGGCACCTTCTCCCCGCCTTCGCGGGGAGAAGGACTACTTGTTTACATTCCGCGCATAGTCATCGGGCTTGAACCCGACCAGCAACCGGTCGCCCAGGTCCAGCACGGGCCGCTTGATCATCGAGGGCTGCGCCAGCATCAGGGCGATCGCCTTGCTCTCGTTCAACCCGTCCTTGTCGGCCTCCGGCAGCTTGCGGAACGTCGTGCCGGCGCGGTTCAGCAGCGTTTCCCAACCCACCGCCTTCGCCCAGCCTTGCAACCGTGCGCGCTCGATGCCGGAGGCCTTGTAGTCGTGGAAGGCGTAGGCGACACCGCGGCCATCGAGCCAAGCGCGCGCCTTCTTCATCGTGTCGCAATTCTTGATGCCATAGATCGTGATCATTGCTTGCTGTCCATTTCCGGCGGGAAGACCGCATGGTCCCTCGTCCATACCAATACCAAGGTACTGACGACAGCGCTGCCGCCAGGCACCACATGCATGTTCAGTCCGTGTGCCGGGGCGCGATTTTTATGCGGCGTTTATAGGCGCGGCCCGCGGCCACCATCGATCCTTGATGGCCGCACACCCTAGTTTGCGGCCCTGAAGGCACACCGATTGGGGAATGCCATGCTCGATCTCGTCTTTGTTGCCGCCATCGCCCTGCTCTGGCTCGCCGGCACGCTGCTCGTGCGCGTGTGCGAGCGCATCTGAAGGAGCCGGCCATGGCATTCGACTATGTCCTGGGCGCGGCGTTGCTGATCGCGCTGATCGTCTACCTGTCGATGGCGCTGGTGCGCCCCGAGAAATTCTGAGGCCGCCATGACCGTGCTGGGCTGGGCGCAGATCGCGCTCTTTGTCGTCATTCTCGCCGCGCTGACGCGGCCGTTCGGCGGCTTCGTCTATCGCGTCGTGCAGGGCGAACGCACCTGGCTGTCGCCGATGCTCGCGCCGGTCGAGCGTGTCTTCTACGGCCTCGCCGGGATCGATCCCAAGCGCGAGCAGTCGTGGAAGGACTACGCGCTGGGCATGCTGGCCTTCAACCTCTGCGGCATCGTGCTGGTCTATGCGTTGCAGCGCCTGCAGGCCGTCCTGCCGCTCAATCCGCAGGACATGGCCGGCGTCGCGCCCGACCTCGCCTTCAACACGGCCGTTAGCTTCGTCACCAACACCAACTGGCAGAACTACGGCGGCGAATCGACCATGAGCTACCTGACGCAGATGGTGGCGCTGACGGTGCAGAACTTCGTCTCCGCCGCCACCGGCGTCAGCATCGCCGTGGCGCTGTCGCGC
>JAFAZJ010000300.1 GCA_019239835.1 Alphaproteobacteria bacterium
AGGAAGAATCGGCTCGCGCCCGGATCGCCCTGCCGGCCGGAGCGGCCGCGCAGCTGGTTGTCGATACGGCGGCTCTCGTGCCGCTCGGTGCCGATCACGTAGAGGCCGCCGGCCTCGCGCACCTTCTGGCGCGACTGGGCGATCTCGGCCTCGATCTCCGCCTTGCGGCCCTCGCGCGCGGCGTCGTCGGGCAGGGCGGGCAGCTCGGTGCGCAGGCGCATCTCGAGATTGCCGCCGAGCTGGATGTCGGTGCCGCGGCCGGCCATGTTGGTGGCGATGGTGACCTCGCCCGGCCGTCCGGCCTGGGCGATGATCGACGCCTCCTGCTCGTGGAAGCGCGCGTTGAGCACCTGGTGGCGGATGCCCTTGCTCTTGAGCGCCGCCGACAGCTCCTCGGATTTCTCGATCGACACCGTGCCGACCAGCACCGGCTGGTTGCGTTTCCGCGCTGCCTCGATCTCGGCGATGATCGCCGTCTCCTTCTCGCGGCCGGTGCGGTAGACCTCGTCGTCGTGGTCCTTGCGCGCGACTGTCACATTGGTCGGGATCTCGACGACCTCCAGGCCGTAGATCTCGCCGAACTCGGCCGCCTCGGTCATCGCCGTGCCGGTCATGCCGCTGAGCTTGGGATAGATGCGGAACAGGTTCTGGAAGGTGATCGAGGCCAGCGTCTGGTTCTCGCGCTGGATCTCGACCTGCTCCTTGGCCTCCAGCGCCTGGTGCAGACCCTCGGAGTAGCGCCGGCCGCTCATCATGCGGCCGGTGAACTCGTCGATGATGATGACCTGGTTGTCCTTGACGATGTAGTCGACGTCACGCGTGAACAGCTTGTGCGCGCGCAGCGCCTGCGTCGCGTGATGCACCAGCGAGACGTTGTGCACGGCGTAGAGGTTGGAGTCGGGCTCGAGCAGCCCCTTTTCCTGCATCAACTCCTCGATGCGCTCGGCGCCGGCCTCGGTGAAGGACACGGTGCGCTGCTTCTCGTCCTTCTCGAAATGCTCGGCCGCGAGCAGCGGGATCAGCGCGTCGACGTTGCGGTAGAGCTCCGAAGAATCCTCGGCCGGACCTGAAATGATCAGCGGCGTACGGGCCTCGTCGATCAGGATCGAGTCGACCTCGTCGACGATGGCGAAGTTGAACGGCCGCTGGACCATCATGGCCGTCTGGAACTTCATGTTGTCGCGCAGATAGTCGAAGCCGATCTCGTTGTTGGTGCCGTAGGTGACGTCGCTGGCATAGGCGGCACGACGCTCCTCGTCGGAGAGGTCGTGCACGATGCAACCGACGGTCAGGCCGAGGAACCGGTAGATCTGGCCCATCCACTCGGAGTCGCGATGGGCCAGGTAGTCGTTGACCGTGACGACGTGCACGCCCTTGCCGGAGAGCGCGTTGAGATAGACCGCCAGGGTGGCGACCAGGGTCTTGCCTTCGCCGGTCTTCATCTCGGCGATCTTGCCCTGGTGCAGCACCATGCCGCCCTTGAGCTGAACGTCGAAATGCCGCTGGCCCAGGGTGCGGATGGCTGCCTCGCGCACCGTGGCAAAGGCCTCGACCAGCAGGTCGTCGAGGGTCTCGCCCTTGGCCAGGCGCTCGCGGAAGACTGCGGTACGGGCGCGCAGCTGATCGTCGCTCAGGGCCTTGATTTCAGCTTCCAGCGCGTTGATGCGCGCAACCGGCTTGGTGAGGCCTTTGACAACGCGGTCGTTGGAGGTCCCGAAAATCTGTCGCGCAAGGGCGCCGAGCATTGAAAAACCTCGAAAAATCAGTAGGTCGCGGGCAGGGCCCGCGACCAGCCGCTGAGACATAGAGACGCTGTCAGTGAGTGTCAACGCGCGCCACCCTGCGACCGTTCACGCCCTCGTGGCCTGGCGCAACTTGCCGGGCGGCTGGCCGTGTGGTTTATCTGCGCGCCATTCGCCGGTCGTCCCTGGACGCCGAGCGCGAGACCCCCTCGATACGGAGCCTAGACATCATGTTCCGCAGCCCGCGCGGCCTTGCCGCCGCCCTGGTGCTTGGCCTTGCCGGTGGCGTGGCGTTGACCGCCAGCGCCGTCGCCCAGACCGCCGCCCCGGCGCCCGCGCCAGCCCCTGCCGCCGACCCCGTGGTCGCGACGGTCAACGGCCAGTCCATCCGCCTGTCCGACGTGCAGCGCCAGCAGCAGACCCTGCCGGAGCAGTACCGCGCGCTGCCGCTGCACATGATCTTCCCGGCGCTGCTCGACCAGATGGTCGATCGCAAGCTGATGATCGCCGAGGCGCGCAAGGCCGAAGTCCAGAAGACCGAGGACTACAAGCGCCGCATGGCCGATCTCGAGGAGCGCCTGGCGCAGGACGTGTGGCTGACCCGGGAGGTCGAGAAGCGCGTCACGCCCGATCTGATCAAGGCGCGCTACGAGAAGAAGATCAAGGAGATGCCGGCGGAGGAGGAAGTCTCGGCCCGCCATATCCTCGTCGCCAGCGAAGACGACGCCAAGAAGATCATCGAGGAGCTCGGCAAGGGCGGCGACTTCGCCAAGATCGCCAAGGACAAGTCGACCGACAAGGCCTCGGGCGCCCAGGGCGGCGATCTCGGCTGGTTCAAGAAGGGCGACATGGTGAAGGAATTCGCCGAGGCCGCCTTCGCGCTGGAGAAGGGCAAGATGACGCCGGCGCCGATCAAGACCCAGTTCGGCTACCACATCATCAAGCTGGAGGACCGCCGCAAGGCCGGCCCGCCGCCGCTTGCCGAGCTCGAGGACGAGATCAAGGGCGAGCTCACCCGCGAGGCCTTTTCGGGCATGATCGAGGGCCTGCGCAAGGCGGCCAAGATCGAGAAGTTCAACATGGACGGCTCGCGCATCACCGAGGCGCCTCCGGGCGCGGTGCCGGCGCCGGCACCGGCTGCCAAGCCCCCTGAGAAGAAGTAATCGGACCACGGGCCAAACACCGCCACGCCACTGTGAATCGGTGGCGGGGATGGTGTAACCTCGCGTTCCTGTAGCGGCGCGTTCCTTGCGGGCGCGCCACCATGCTTGCGTCCCGACGTTTCCACTGTCTGCCGCCCGAGAGGCGACGATGAGCGCATCAAACCCGGTTTCCCCGCTGGCGCCCAAGACGACGCCCAGCCTGCCGCGCATCGCCGGCATCAAGCTCGGCGCGGTGGAGGCCGGTATCCGTTACCAGGGCCGTCGCGACCTGATGGTGGCCGTCCTTCCGGCGGGCTCGATCATCGCCGGCGTGCTGACGCGCTCGAAGACCGCCTCGGCGCCGGTCGACTGGTGCCGCAAGAACCTGGCCCGCGGCAAGGCGCGCGCCATCCTGGTCAATGCCGGCAACGCCAACGCCTTCACCGGCAAGCTCGGCGACAAATCGGTCGAGGAAGCCACGCGCGCCGTGGCCCAGGCGCTGGGCTGCGCACGTAACGAGGTGTTCATGGCCTCGACCGGCGTGATCGGCCAGCCGCTTGATCCGGCGCCGATCCTCAAGGCGGTGCCCGGCCTGCTCAAGGCGGCGCGCGAAGAGTCCTGGGACGACGCGGCGGCGGCGATCATGACCACCGACACGTTCCCCAAGATGGCCACCCGCACGGCGCGCATCGGCGACGGCACGGTGACAATCAACGGCTTCGCCAAAGGCTCGGGCATGATCGCCCCCGACATGGCGACCATGCTGGGTTTCGCCTTCACCGACGCCAAGCTGCCGCCCGCGGTGCTGCAGAAGCTGCTGACCGATGCGACCGATAAATCTTTCAATTGCGTGACGGTCGACGGCGACACGTCGACCAGCGACACCTTCCTGCTGGCCTCGACCGCCGCCGCACGTCACCCACGTGTGGAAGAAGCCGACGACCCGCTGCTGGCCGATTTCCGCCGCGCGCTCGATGAGCTGATGATCGAGCTGGCGCAGCTGGTGGCCAAGGACGGCGAAGGCGCCTCGAAGTTCATCACCATCAACGTCACCGGTGCCACCAGTAACGGTGCGGCGCGCAAGATCGGTCTCGCCGTAGCGAACTCGCCGCTGGTGAAGACCGCGATCGCCGGCGAGGACGCCAATTGGGGCCGCGTGGTGATGGCCATCGGCAAGGCCGGCGAGAAGGCCGACCGCGACAAACTGCGCATCTCGATGGGCGGCGTGCGCATCACCGACAACGGCCAGGTCGTGCCCAACTACGACGAGACGCCCGTGGTGAAGCACATCAAGGGCAGCGACGTGGTGATCGACATCGAGCTTGGCCTCGGCCGTGGCCGCAGCACCGTGTGGACCTGCGACCTGACGCATCGCTACATCGACATCAACGGCAGCTATCGCAGCTGAGTCTTCGGTGCGCGTCTCACACGACCTGTCATCCCGAGCGCAGCGAGGGATCTAGGATGAGCCTGGATCCCTCGCTGCGCTCGGGATGACAGAGCCTGTTTGTCCGCATGGACGCGTTCGAACCCTGTCCGGGCGGTCAGCCGCCGCTGGCGGACCGCAAGCTCGTGCTGGTTGCCGCCGTGGCGATGGTCGATGCCGACGGCCGTATCCTGATTGCGCAGCGACCCCCCGGCAAGTCGATGGCCGGCCTGTGGGAGTTCCCCGGCGGCAAGGTCGATCCCGGCGAGACGCCCGAGGAGGCGCTGGTGCGCGAGCTGCGCGAGGAGCTCGGCGTCGAGACCACGGGCAGCTGCCTGGCCCCGATCGCCTTCGCCTCGCACGGCTACGAGACCTTCCACCTGCTGATGCCGCTCTATGCCTGCCGCACGTGGCGTGGCACGCCCCGGCCGCATGAAGGCCAGGTGCTGAAATGGGTCGAGGTGCGGGCGCTCGGCGACTACCCGATGCCGCCCGCCGATATCCCGCTCATCGCCCAGCTGCGCGATCTTCTCTGATCCCAAGGAACCTTCGGCGGTATCGACCGTTGTGTCGGTGCTGTCGATGATCCGTCATCGAGGCACAGCCCGCCGCAAGGGCGCATGTCCAGCGGCGGGCTTCCTATGTCCAGCTCACGCCGCGCACGGCAGGCCGGAGCGCAACCCCGGACGAGGGCCGGCCGTTTTGCGCCTAATGCCCAGCTCGACAATCAAAGCTGCCGTCATCGCCTTCTGCGGCGTGCTGCTCATGCTTGTTGTGGCAGACCCGGCCCTGGCCGCCGGGGACGCCAAATCGGGCGATCCCGTCGCCATCTTCATCGGCCAGATCCTGCTGCTGTTGCTGGTCGGCCGCGTGATGGGTGAGCTGGCGCTGCGCGTCGGCCAGCCGGCCGTCATGGGTCAGCTGATCGCCGGCATCATGCTCGGCCCATCGCTGTTTGGTGCCGTGTTGCCCGAGCTGCGCCAGATCGTGTTTCCCGACGGTCGCGAGCAGAAGAGCATGATCGATGCGGTGTCGCAGCTCGGCGTGCTGATGCTGCTGCTCGTCACCGGGATGGAGACCGACCTGTCGCTGGTGCGCAAGGTGCGCCGCGCCGCGTTTGCGGTATCGCTGACAGGCATCGTCGCGCCGTTCCTGTGCGGCATGCTGCTGGGCGAGTGGCTGCCCGAGAGCCTGCTGCCGGACGCCAACAAGCGATTGATCACGGCGTTGTTCCTGGGCGTCGCCCTGTCAATCTCCTCGGTCAAGATCGTCGCCATGGTCGTGCGCGAGATGCACTTCACGCGCCGCAATGTCGGCCAGGTGATGCTGGCCGCTGCGATCATCGACGACACCATTGGCTGGATCATCATGGCGATGGTCTTTGGCCTGGCGCAGCACGGCACGTTCGACCTCGCGGTGCTGGGCCAGAGTGTGCTGGGCACACTGATCTTCCTCGCCGCTGCCTTCACCATCGGCCGGCGTATGGTGTCGTTCCTGATTCGCTGGGCCAACGACGTGTTCATCAGCGAAGTACCGGTCATCACGATGATTCTGATCGTGATGTGCGCCGCCGCGCTGATGACCAATGCGATCGGCGTGCACACCGTGCTGGGCGCCTTCGTCGCCGGCATCGTGGTGGGCCAATCGCCGATCCTGACCCGGCATATCGACGAGCAGCTGCGCGGGCTGATCACGGCGCTGTTCATGCCGATCTTCTTCGGGCTGGCCGGCCTGAGCGCCGACCTCTCGATCCTCGCCAACCCCACACTGCTGACGCTCGGCATCGGCCTGGTGCTGATTGCCAGCGTAGGCAAGTTCCTGGGCGCCTTCATCGGGGGTGCGCTGGGCGGCATGAGCGCACGCGAGTCATTGGCCCTGGGCTGCGGGATGAACGCGCGAGGCTCGACCGAGGTCATCGTCGCCACCATCGGGCTGTCGATGGGCGTGCTGAGCCGCGACCTGTTCAGCCTGATCGTCGCCATGGCGGTGATCACCACCATGGCCATGCCACCGATGCTGCGCTGGGCATTGTCGCGCCTGCCCATGCGACCGGAGGAATCGGCGCGGCTGGAACGCGAGGCGATGGAAGCGCGCGGCTTCGTGCCGCGTGTCGAGCGCGTGCTGGTCGCCGCCGACGACAGCGCCAACGGCAAGATGGTATCGCGCCTCGCCGGCTTGTTCTCGATAGCCCGGCGCGCGCCCATGACGATTGTCGAGGTCGGTCCACCGGATAGCGCCGCCGGCGACGATCCTCTCAAGACGTCGATGGCCACGATTGCCAGACGAACCGTGGAAGAAGTCGAGGCGCCCGCGGGCGAAACGGTTGCGCCGGCGCAGGCCGACGTCACGACCCGAAAGGCAAAGACCGAAACAGAGCTGGCAGTCGCCGCAGAGGCGAAGAAGGGGTACGGATTGTTGATGGTCGGATTGCATGACGGGGAGGAAGGGACGGCGACCGATCAGATCGGCGAGGCGTTTGGCGGGCCAGTCGCCATCGTCGAGGCACGTGGACCTCACGCTGAAGACCAGAATTATCCGCTCAACATTCTCGTGCCGATCAACGGCACGCCCTATGCCGAACGGGCCGGTGAGCTCGCTCTGGTGTTTGCCCAGGTGAACCGTTCACCGATAACGGCGCTTTATGTCGCCGATACCACGCCGGCCCGGCGTGTCAGATGGAACGCACTCGCCCGGCAGCGGAACGAGGACGCAACTCTGGGCCGCTTCATGGATCTCGCTGAACACTATGGCGTCGATGTCCATGTCGCCGTGCTCAGCGGCATGGATCCGGCGAACGCGATCCTGCGGCAGCTCCGTCGCGGCGATCACAATCTCGTCGTCCTCGGCGTCAGCCCGAGAACCGGCAGCGGTCGATCGTTTGGCCGGGTGGCCACCACGCTGGATGAGCGCTGCGACCGGACGATGGTGTTTCTGGCCAGTTGACCGCCGCCGGCGATACCGGCGGCGGTCGCCTGATCACGCCGCGCGCAGCAGGCCGAGCTGCGTCAGCGCCGTCACGCCGTCGTCGAGGCCGACCTCGGAGACGATCTTGCCGCCTTCGAGCTTCAGCACCGTCGTGCCGGTGAAGTGCATCTTGCGGCCGGTGGCCGCCGGCAGCGATCCGGTGAGGAAGTCGCTGAAGGCCGGGCCGGTATGCGTGCCGCCGCCTTCCCACTGGCCGACGACGTAGTCGCCTTCGGCGATCAGGTCGGCCGTGCCCCAGAAATGCAGATCGGGGAACGCGGCACGGAAGTCGGTCATGAACGCCTTGATGTCGGCGCGGCCACGGCGCGGCTCGTGCAGCGAGTATTGCAGCAGCATGTCGGGCGCGGCGATCGCATCGACCACGGCGAGATCGCAGGTCTCGCCCCAGAACTCGGTGAACCAGCGGCCGACGACTGCCTTGTTGTCGCTCTCTTTGGACATGGTGATCCCTTTCCTCTCGTGTTCAACCCGCGTCGCTTCGGGCTGATCGCAAGCTAGGGATCGCGCGTGACCGACAAACTCCGCTTCTTGTCGTCGTTATCAGATGGGCGGCGGCTGCAAATTCGTGCCGGGACGCCAGCCGGTGAGCTGGCGGAAGATCACCGCCTGGGTCGTGGCGACCAGCGCCAGCTTGAAGTACGAGAGCGTGGCGAGGATCAGGCTCAGCACCAGGGCCGTGCCGATTCCACCGCCGGATCCGAGAACCGTGCGCACGATCGCGACTGCCAGGCCGGCGAGGATCAGCTCGCCGATCATGCCGATCACGGTGGTCACGAACACCGTGCCGAGGCTGACCATCGCGTTGCCCTTGCTGTAGCGCCAGGCCAGCGAGGCGCGCCACGCCTCGTCGACGGCGGGTGCGGCCAGCCCGAAGCTCAGCCGCATGCCGAATAGCGCGCCGACGAAAGCGAAGGGCACGAGGATGCCCAGTGCGCGCACCTCGGGCGGCAGCGCGCGCACGTCGTTAGGCGTCAGCACCAGCATGTCGTCGGGCATCTGCAGCAGGAAGATGCCCATGATCACGATCGGCAGGCCGAAGATCACTGCGTATTCGCGCAGGAATCCGGTCTCGCGCGCCGACCAGCGCAGCCCCGCGACCACAGACGCCCCAGGCGGGCCGATCAGCAGCCAGCGATACCAGCCCACCGCGAACATCGCGGTCGGGACCAGGTCGAGCAGCTTCACCAGGCCCAGGAGCTGCGGCGACACCGCGCCGTCCGACAGCAGACGCAAGCCCATGATCAGCGCGACCGAGATGATCGTGGGGATCAGTGCGAGATCGAAGAACGCCCGGAGATTGCCGAAGCACAGCCGAAAGGTCTGCGTCATGACGTCGGGGAAATGCAGCGGCGGCGGCGTGCTCATATCGCGTCAAATATGGAGGGCGGTGCGGTGCGGTGCCAGTGTTGCCGTCAGTTTCCCGCTTTTTCGCCGGCGGGTCGCTCGGTCGTGCCCAGCGCATCCGCCAGCCGGCCGGTCGCGGCGCCGGGTGCCAGTGCCTTCTGTTGCGAGGCATGCGGCGCCCAACCGTGCAGGAAGATCACCTCGAAGGTGGCCGGCACACGCTCATCGGCGCCGCCATGGCGCTGCTCGTAGATCGACAGTGCGCGCAGCAGCGTCTCTCGCCGCGTCAGGCTCGAGCGCCGCTCGCGCACGGCGTTGCTCTCGCCCATGGCGCGCAGCTCGCGCACCAGAGCCAGCGCGTCGGGGTAGCTGACCTCGATGCGCTCGGCGTCGCCGACCGGCAGCGCGAAGCCGGCACGCTGCAGCAGGCCGGTGGCGTCGCGCAGATCGGCGAAGGGCGAGACGCGCGGGCTCAAGCCGCCCTCGACGTCGCTCTCGGCCTGGGCCAGCGCCTGGCGCAACTGCCACAGGGTCTCGCCGCCGAGCAGCGCGCCAAGGAAAAGCCCATCGGGTTTCAGGCTCTCGCGGATGCGCAGCAGGGTGCCGGGCAGGTCATTGACCCAATGCAGGCTCATCGCGCTCAGCATGAGGTCGATGCTCTGCGGCGCGACCGGCAGCATCTCCTCGTCTCCGACCAGGGCCGGACCGGACGATCGGGCGCGTCGTGCGAAGCCCTCGGCGAGGTCCATCTGCAGCAGGGTCTCGACGCCGCCGCGCCGTTTGCCGTCGGGTAACGCCAGCGCCGCACCGACCTCGCCGCCATGGCAGCCGATGTCGAGCGCCAGCGGGAAGCTGCGCTTGATGTCGTCGAGGCGGTCGACCAGTCGCGTGGCGATCTCGCGCTTGAGGAAGGCCGCGCCGTCCCAGCCGCGCGCCACGCGTTCCCGCCGCCGACGCACCACCGCGCGGTCGAAGACCAGCATCGGATCGGGCATGTTCATGCGCGCGCGTGTAGCACGTGTCTCCCTCTCCCCGCGAGCGGGGAGAGGGTCGGGGTGAGGGGGAATCGCGGTCAGACGTGAACGGCTTTATCTTTGCGCGATTGCCCCTCACCCCAACCCTCTCCCCACTGAAGTGGGGAGAGGGAGAAGACGAAGGAGACAGCCATGGCCGACGAGGCACGGGTCCGTGACGAGATTTGCCGCATCGGCGAGAGCCTGTACCGGCGCGGCTACACGGTGGGCACCGCCGGCAATATCAGTGCGCGGCTCGACGACGGCTTCCTGATCACGCCCACAGATGCCTGCCTCGGTTTCCTCGAAGCGTCGCGGCTGGCCAAGCTGGATGCCAGGGGAGAGCAGGTCAGCGGCGATCGCGCCTCGAAGACCATCCTGCTGCACCGCGCGATCTACAACGCGCGTCGCGACGCCGGCGGCGTGGTGCATACGCATTCGACCAACCTCGTTGCGCTCACCATGCTGCCCGACGTCAACCGCGCCGACGTGCTGCCGCCGATCACGCCCTACCACGTGATGAAGGTCGGCCACGTGCCGATGATCCCTTACCGCCGGCCAGGCGATCCCGAGGTGATCGACCTGGTGCTGGCCCACGCGCCAAAGGTCCGCGCGGTGCTGCTGGAACGCCTCGGCCCGGTGGTGTGGAACGACTCGGTCTCCAACGCCTGCTTCGCGCTGGAGGAGCTGGAGGAAACCGCCAAGCTCTGGCTGATGTTGCACGCCCATCCACCCGTCGGCCTCGACGCCGCGCAGATCGAGGAGATCAAGCAGACCTTCAAGGTCGAGTACTGACGGCCATCGAATCGTCTGATTCGGCCGTTGGAGTGCCGGCCGTAATGTCCTTCGATGCCCTGCGCAAACAGCTCGACCGTACCGCGCCGCTGACCAACCTGGTCCGCCGGGCGCGCGGCGTCGCGCGCAGCGCGCTCGACACCTTGCTGCCGCCGCTCTGCCTGTCCTGCTCGGCGCTGGTGAGCGAACCGGGCGCGCTCTGCGCCACCTGCTGGCCCAAGGTCTCGTTCCTCGGTGCGCCGCTCTGTGTACGTTGCGGCTTTCCCTTCGAGGTCGATGCCGGCGCCGACACGCTGTGTGGCGCCTGCCTGAAGCGTCCGCCGCGCTACGATCGTGCTCGCGCCGCCTTCCGCTACGAGGATGGCTCGCGCGGCCTGGTGCTGGGCTTCAAGCACGGCGATCGCACCGACGCCGCGCCGGCCTATGGCCGCTGGATGGCGCGTGCCGGCGCCGAGCTGTTGGCCGATGCGGACTTCCTGGCGCCGGTACCGCTGCATCGCTGGCGGCTGTTCTGGCGCCGCTACAACCAGGCGGCACTGCTGGCGCATGCCACCGGCAAGGTGGCCGGCCGCAAGGTGCTGCCCGACCTGCTGATCCGCCGCCGCAACACGCCCTCGCAGGCCGATCGCAACGCCCGCGAGCGCCGCCGCAACGTCGCCGGTGCCTTCGCACTGAACGAGCGCTATCGGCCCTTCATCCGCGGCCGCCGTGTCGTGCTCGTCGACGACGTGCTGACCACCGGCGCCACGGTCGAGGCCTGCACCCGCGTGCTGCGCTTCGCCGGCGCCGAGCGCATCGACGTACTTACCCTGGCGCGCATCGTTCGGCCGGAGTTCCGATCCTGAGACCGAGTCTCTACACTCGCCGCAGCAGGAGAGTGTCGAGATGCATGTGATTGTCGTAGGCGCGGGGATTTCCGGGCTGAGCACTGCCTGGGCGATGACCAAGCGCGGGCACAGGGTGACGTTGCTGGAACGCGACGTGCTGCCCAATCCGCTGGCTGCCTCGGGCGACCAGCACCGCATCACCCGGCGCGCCTATCGCCAGCGGGGCTATGCGACGCGCATGACGGAGTCCTTCGCTGCCTGGAACGAGCTGTGGGCTGATCTCGGGCGCGAGCATATGGCCCGGGTCGGCGTCAGCAGCGTGTCGCTGAAGCAGGGTGATCGTGGCCAGGACTATGCCGAGGGCCTGGCGGCCGTGGGCTTTTCCTTCGAGACGCTGAGAGCCGATGCCGCGATCAAGCGCTATCCGTTCCTCAATCCCGAGCATGTGCGCGAGGTCTACTACTCGCGCGAGGGCGGCGCGCTGCTCTGCCAACGCATCGCGGTCGACATGGCGGCGTGGCTGCAGGCCAAGAATGTCGCGATCCGCACCCACGCCGTCGTCGAGGCGATCGACACCGAAGGCGCCAGCGTCACCTTGCGGTCCGGCGAGACGCTCAGCGCCGACAGCGTCGTTGTCACCGCCGGCGCCTGGGCCAGCGTGTTGTTTCCCGACCTCGCATCGACCCTGGTCAGCCACCGCACCGGCGTGATCTTCCTCGAGCCGCCGTCGGATCTGCGCACGGCCTGGTCGCGCGCGCCGGCGATGGCCGGGCTGGGTGTCGAAGGCTACGTGCTGCCGCCCGTCGACGGCACACAGCTGAAATTCGGCGCCAGCTTCACCCGCATTCCCTGGCACCCGGACGAGCCGTTCGAGTTCGATCGCTCCACGGCGCTGAAGGTGCGCGAGGTCTTCGCGCCGCTGTTCGCGCGCATCGGGGAATACCGCATCGTCGGAACGCGGCGCTGCGTCTACACGTTCACCGAGGACCTCCACTTCTTCGCCGAGCGCCGCGGCGCCACCTGGATCGTCTCGGCCTGCTCCGGGCATGGCTACAAATTTGGCACAGCGGTGGGACGGCGCGTCGCCGATGCGCTGGAAACCGGCGACGATCGAACCCTGGTCGAGTGGCTCGCCGCCCGGGACTGAGCGGGCTATAGTCGGCCGACACGCGCAACCGAGTGATGAGGGCCTGATGGCCAAGGTTGAGATGTATACGACCCAGTGGTGCGGCTACTGCGCCCGGGCGCGCGCGCTGCTGCAGCGCAAGGGCGTCGAGTTCGCCGAGTACGATGTCGAGGAAGAAGCCGGCAAGCGCGAGGAAGCGCGCGCCCGTTCGGGCGGGCGCACCTCGGTGCCGCAGATCTTCATCGACGGCAAGCATATCGGCGGCAGCGACGAGATGTCCGCGCTCGAGGCGGCGGGCAAGCTCGACGCCATGCTGGCCTGAGGGAGGGCGCCATGTCCGCGACATTCACGGTCGGCCTGATCCAGGTCAACGCCACCAACGAGCTGGCGCCCAACATCGCCTTCATCGAGGAGCAGACGCGCCGTGCGCGCGACGCCGGTGCGCAGTTCGTGATGACGCCGGAGAACTCCACCCTGATCGGCGCCAATCGCGGCGAGACGCTCGCCAAGGCGCTGCCCGAGGAGGATCACCCGGGCCTCGCCTCGGCGCGGTCGATCGCGCGCGAATGCGGCGTGTGGTTCCTGGTCGGCTCGATCCACGTGAAGGTCGAGGCCGAGCGCAACGCCAATCGCTCGTACCTGGTGGCGCCCGATGGCGGCATCGTCGCCAGCTACGACAAGATCCACATGTTCGACGTGCAGCTCGCCGGCGGCGAGACCTATCGCGAATCCTCGACCTTCCGCCCGGGCGACCAGGCGGTGATCGCCGAGACGCCGTGGGGCAAGCTCGGCATGACCATCTGCTACGATCTGCGCTTCCCCTATCTCTATCGCGCATTGGCGCATGGCGGGGCGGAGATGCTGTCGATCCCCTCGTCGTTCACCGTGCCGACGGGCCGCGCCCACTGGCACACCTTGATGCGCGCACGCGCCATCGAGACCGGCTGTTACGTCTTCGCGCCGGCGCAGGTCGGCAGCCACGCCGGCAACCGCAAGACCTACGGCCATTCAGTGGTGGTGGCACCCTGGGGCGAGGTGATCGCCGACGCCGGCGACACCGGCCCGGGCTTCGTCACCGCCCAGATCGACATGGCCAAAGTCGCCGAAGCCCGCCAGGCCGTGCCATCGCTGACCCACGACCGCAGCTACAGCGGCCCGACCGTGCGCACCTACGCGCTGCCCAAGGCGGCGGAATAGCTCACGGCCGACGCGCGGCAAGTCGCTGAACCATCGCGGGACTGGGATCGCTGCGCATCGTGGCTTCGTAGGCCACGACCGAGAGGCCCCCTTCACGCGCGACATCGAGCAGTTCGCCGTCACGCAGCAGGAAGGCAGGATTGCTTGGTTCGCCGAAGCGCTCGTTGCCGACCATGAACGTCTCGTAGAGCAGCACGCCGCCGGGTTCGAGTGCGCCGAATAGTGCGGGCCAGAGCGGGCGGTGCAGGTAGTTGGTGACGACCACGGCGCCGAAGCGTCGCGCGGGCAGCGGCCATGCCGAGCCATCCTCCAGGTCGGCGGAGACGATTTCGACGCCGGGATCGCTCTCGAGATTTGCGAGGCGACTGATATCGCGATCCACGGCCGTGACGTGGTGGCCTCGCCCGAGAAAGAGCCGCGTGTGCCGTCCGCTGCCGGCGGCGATGTCCAGGATAGTCGAGCCCGGAGCGATCAACGGCGCCCAGCGGGCGATCCAGGGGGAAGGGGTCATCTGCGTAACCGGCTTGTCAAACGTCGCGCCTTGCCCCACATCTATTGGCACTCAGCGACACCGAGTGCCAAGGCTGTGGTTAGGGAATGATCAAGTACACGCTGCGTTGCGCGAAAGACCATCGGTTCGACAGCTGGTTCCGCGACAGCGCCACCTACGAGAAGCAGGAGAAGCGGCGGTTGCTGGAATGCCCGGTCTGCGGCGACTCCAAGGTCGAGCGCGCGCTGGTCGCGCCCAATGTCGCCGCCAAGGGCAACCGCAAGGCTGCCGAGCCCAGCCGGTCCCGCCGCCCGAGCGAGGAGCCGACGACGCCCGCCGAGGCACCAGCCCAGCCGGTCGCCACCGTGCCGCCGAACATGCCGCCGGAGCTGCGTAAGGTCCTGTTGGAGCTGCGCGGCCAGGTCGAGAAGAACTGCGACTATGTCGGCGACAAATTCGCCGATGAGGCGCGTAAGATTCATTACGGCGAGACCGACAAGCGCGGCATCTATGGCGAGACCTCCGACGACGAGGCCGCGGCGCTGGCCGACGAGGGCATCGAGTTCGGCCGTCTGCCCTGGGTGCCCAAGGGCAACTGATCTCCCCCAAAAAGATAGGCCCCGCGCGGGAAGTGCGGGGCCGAAGTCGGGGGAGAAATGTGGTACCGCGGGGGGAGAAATGCGGTCCACCAAATGCATAACGGCCTCGATTCGGGGAAGGTTGCGCGGCACTCGAAATATTTTTCGCGCCTAGCTCTCCAGATGCGACAGCGGCAGCGGCGCACCTGATTTCAGGGTCTGGATGGCGATATTGCTGCGGACCTCGCGGATCACCGGCAGGTTCAGCAGCTTGCCGACGAGGAAGCGCTGGTAGTGCTGAAGGTCGGGCACCACGACTTCGAGCAGGTAGTCGGCCTCGCCTGACACCATGTGGCAGGCCACGATTTCGGGCATCGCCACCAGCTGCCCCTCGAAATCGTCGCAGCGCTCGTCGGCATGATTGCCGATGCGTACGCCGATGAAGACGGTCAGGCCCAGCCCGACCCGCTCACGGCCCAGCATCGCGCGATAAGCGCCGATATAGCCCTCGCGCTCGAGCCGTTTGACCCGTCGCAGGCAGGGCGAGGGCGACAACCCGACCCGCTCGGCCAGCTCCACATTGGTCAGCCGACCATCGGCCTGCAGTGTGGTGACGATGCGGCGGTCGATCGCGTCGAGGTCAGGATTTGGCATTTCATGCCTCACAAGAGGAAGTTCTCAGCAGTATATGGCACCATAAGGCGATATATGGCCATACTTCGCAAGGACACGCTCCCATTCGCTGCGGCATGGTGCACCCGCCAACACGGGAGCACGTCATGACCGATCGCCAGACCAGCCTCACCCAGGCCGTCCAGCGCTATCTCGATCTCTGCCAGGACAACGACCTCTCGCGCTTCGATCGGGTTTTCCGGCCGACCGCCCAATTGCACGGCTTCGTCGAGGGCGTGCTGAAGAAGTCGACCGCGGCCGAGTTCCGCGACGGCTTTCTCAGCCGGCCCTCGCCGATCTCACAGGGCTCGCCGCGCGCCGACGAGATCCTGCTGATGGATTTCGCCTCTGATACCCAGGCGATGACCAAGCTTCGCTTGCGCATCAACAACACGATCTACGTCGACTATCTCACGTGGCATCGCATCGACGGCGAGTGGCTGATCACCGCGAAGGGCTTCCATATCGAGGCCGCCACACCCGCGCAAACCTTAGCAACGATTAGGACTTCTTAGCGCCCGGCCACATCGAGAATTAGCGTCGCTCCCCGTATGGTCCGGTCATCGGCTGAACGCCGGATAGGGCAGCGGTTCTCTTAAGAGCGCCCCGCAAGCCCGACACGGACAGCAACACCCAACGGGAGATTTGAAATGCCTGCTCACATCGGAATCGGTGGCAACCTCAAGACCGGCGTAAAGTTCGTCGTCGCCAGCCTGGCCCCCACGGCGAGGATGCGCCACGCACGCCAAATGGTTGGCAATCGCATGCTGCAGCGCCTGCAGGAGCAGGCTCAGATGAAGAAGCACGATCGCGAGACCGAATGCACCAGCTACGGCGGCTTCCGCTACTACCTCGATCACTTCGATCCCAACTACGTGGCCAAGCCGGGCGAGCAGAACGCGCGCTACAGCGAGCAGAGCGAGTGGGACCTGTATCTCGCGCAGGGCACCGCGTTCGACATCACCTGCCGGCGCTATTTCGAGATCTTCCGCGGCATGAAGATGGTGCTCATCACCCACAAGAGCGATACCAACAAGCTGAAGCGCATCGAGGCGTATCCGGCGGGCGAGAAGATGCGCGTGCTCTGGACATCGGCGTAAAAATTGTGGTGCGCGGGGAACCGTGCGACGGGTGGCGAGTTAGAGGGCGCAGTCGGTCGAGATCTGTCCCGGCCGTCGGCGCCCGCCGCCAACTCCCGAGCTCTCCCCCCGAGGATAGGCGGCGGGCGTCCTAGCCCACCCGTTGGACAGCGCCCAATAACGGCCCTACCGTCCGCCCCAGGAGCGAACGCGACCGGGGAGGGCCGTCGCCATGGGCGAGACGCTGTTCAGGAACGTGCGCATCATCGACGGCTCGGGCGAGGCGCCCTTCGCCGGCGAGGTGCTGATCCAGGGCAATCGCATCAAGGCGATCGCGCGACGGCCGGCGACATTATCCGCCGCGCCGGATGTCCCCGTGGTCGATGGCGGCGGCGCCACCCTGATGCCCGGCCTTGTCGAGCCGCACGCGCATCCCAGCTTCATCAACACGCCGTCCTCCCCCGCATTGGGTGAGGTGCCGCCGGAGGAGCACACGCTGCTCACGGCAAAGTTCGTGCGGATGCTGCTCGATCACGGTTTCACCGCGCTGCATTGCGCCGCCGCCGCCAAGCCCCGGCTCGACGTCGTGATCCGCAACGCCATCAACGCCGGCGACCTGGTGGGCCCGCGCATGCTGGCGGCATCGCTGGAGATGACGGTGACCAGCGGGCTGGGCGACGTGCGCCTCAATCACCTGCATCGCGAGACCTTCGCCGTGGTCGCCGACGGGCCGGATGAGTTCCGCCGCTGGTCGCGCTTCTTCGTGCGCGAAGGCGTCGACGTGCTGAAGATCAATCCCTCGGGCGACGAGGGCACGCCGGGCTCGAAGGCGCACATGACGGTCATGACCGACGCCGAGGTCGCCGCCGTGGCCGAGGTGGCGCGGGCGCACGAGAAGCGCATGGCGGCGCACGCCCGCAGCGCCGGCGCGGTGAAGATGTGTCTGCGCCACGGCGTCGACGTGATCTATCACGCGACGCTCTGCGACGAGGAAGCGCTCGACATGCTGGAGTCGAGGAAGGCGCGCGTCTTTGTGGCACCCACCATCGGCATCACCTACGGCGCCTACAAGGAGGCACCGCTGCGTGGCGTCAACCTCGCCGACGACGTGAAGCGCCGCTTCGACAACGAGTTCGTGCGCGGCATCGAGAACATGAAGGCGCTGAAGAAGCGCGGCGTGCGCGTGTTGCCCGGCGGCGATTACGGCTTCGCCTTCAACCCGATGCCGCGCAACGCGCGCGACATGGAGCACTTCGTCACCTTGTTCGGCTTCACGCCGATGGAGGCGATCGTCTCGGCGACCAGGTTCGGCGGCGAGCTGATGGCCAAGGGCGCGGGCCCGGGCGAGACCGAGCGGACTCAGCCCGAGCTGGGTATGGTGAAGGAAGGCTCCCTCGCCGACTTGCTGCTGGTCGACGGCGATCCGTCGGTCGACGTGTCGATCCTGCAGGATGCCAACCGCCTGCTGGCGATCATGAAGGACGGCGCCTTCCACAAGGCACCGCCCGAGCGCCGCGAAGCGCGGCCGATGGCGGCGGAGTAGCCTGCTTTCTCCCTTCCCCCGGAGGGGGAAGGTGGCGCGCAGCGACGGAAGGGGGATGTCGAAGACGGACTCCTGCGTTCGTCCTCGACATCCCCCATCCGCCCTTCGGGCACCTTCCCCCTCCGGGGGAAGGTAAGGCCATCAGATCAGCGCAGCGCGCCGCAGGCGCGCTGGATGCGGCGGCCGGCTTCCTCGAGCAGGTCGGTCGCGGTGGCATAGGAGATGCGGAAGGCCGGGCCCATGCCGAAGGCGGAGCCCTGCACCACCGAGAGCCCCTCGGCCTCGAGCAGGTAGTTCACGAAGTCGGTGTCGTTGCCGATCGTCTTGCCGTCGGGCGTCTTCTTGCCGATCGTGCCGGCGCAGGACGGGTAGACGTAGAACGCGCCCTCGGGCCGCGGGCACTTGATGCCGGTGGCCTGGTTCAGCATCGAGACGATCAGGTCGCGGCGCTGCTTGAACACGGCGTTGTTCTTGGGGATGAAGTCGGTCGGCCCGTTGAGCGCCGCCACCGAGGCGGCCTGGCTGATCGAACTGGCGTTCGACGTGCTCTGCGACTGCACCGTGATCATGGCATTGATCAGCGCCTGCGGACCGGCGGCGTAGCCGATGCGCCAGCCGGTCATACAATAGGCTTTCGACACGCCGTTCATGGTGAGCGTGCGGTCGAACAGCGCCGGCTCGACCTGTGCCGGCGTGGTGAAGACGAAGTCGTCGTAGACCAGCTTCTCGTACATGTCGTCGGTGAGGATCCAGACATGAGGATGCCTGAGCAGCACGTCGCACAGCGCGCGCAGCTCGGCCTTCGAGTAGGCCGCGCCGGTCGGGTTCGACGGCGAGTTCAGGATCAGCCACTTGGTGCGCGGCGTGATCGCCCGATCGAGATCCTCGGGCTGCAGCTTGAAGCCCTTGGACTCGGGGCAGTTCACGATCACCGGCGTGCCGTCGGCGAAGGAGACCATCTCGGGGTACGACACCCAGTAGGGCGCCGGCACGACGACCTCGTCGCCCGCGTTGAGCGTCGAGCACATGGCGTTGAAGATGATCTGCTTGCCGCCGTTGGTGACGACGGTCTGCGAGGCCTTGTACTCCAGCCCGTGATCGCGCTTGAACTTCTCGACGATCGCCGAGCGCAGCGCAGGGGTACCGGCGATGGGCGTGTAGCGCGTGTCGTTCTCGCGGATCGCCTTGTAGGCGGCTTCCTTGATGTGATCAGGAGTCGGGAAGTCGGGCTCGCCGGCGGCCAGGCCGATCACATCTTTGCCCGCCGCTTTCATCTCCAGGAACTTGCCCTGCGCGGCGTTCGTGGGAGACGCCTTGATGCGGCTGAGACGGTCGGCGATGAAGGCCATGGCTGGAGTGTCCCGGAAGTCGCCCGGTAACCCGCCGGGCACGCGCCCTTTTTGGGCGGCGCAACCTAATGGCTACCGCCCGGGCCTGCAAGGCGAGGCGGGGGAAATCTTGTCATCGCACAATCGCCAATCCGTCATTCCGAGCGGAGTGAGGAATCTTTTGTGCTCCAAACCCCGTGTTCCATGAAAGATTCCTCGCTTCGCTCGGAATGACGGGGTTGCGCCGATCAGCGCTCGCCGTATTCGTCGACCACCAGCTCGAGGAACTGCGAGAAGGCCATCAACAGCGCGGTCGGGCGCGCCGTGCCGTCCTGGATGGTCGCCAGGCGCCATTCGCCCATGCGCCGCACCAGCGGCGTCACGTCGCGGCGGACATCCTCGGGCAGGCGTTCGAGGGCCTGGTTGACGTCGTTGGCGACGAGGAAGAGATCGCCGATCTCGACAAAGCGCATCTGGGGCATGATCAACTCTTCGGTACGCCGCCGACGAAGCACATGATGATGCCGGCTTCGTTGGCGCAGATGTGACTGTTGCCGTCGGGTGCCTGGGTCTTCAGCACCGCGTCCTTGGGCACGACGACCCACTTGCCATTGAGCTGGGCACGCCACGCACCATTGTCGTCGAGAAAGGCGCGCGTCGGCCGGCAGTCGCGATCGTTGCAGCACGACGCCCCTGACTGGGGGTGATGCAGCTTCATGTACCACTCGTGATTCTCGGCGTGGCCGACACCGTGCTGGCCGGATTGCGCGAAAGAGAGGAGCGGCGCGGTGATCAGCAGCAGCGTCGCAAGGATCGTGACCCGCATGTGCGGACTCCATCCAACGATGCGCACCACACGCTTGAAGACAACACTTGCGGGCGGCGGCGGCTCGTCAACGCCGCGCCTCTGACAAAGTTTCTCTAACCAATTGGGGCTTTGGTCGTCGCCGTTTCGCCGGAATCAGGCCACTTTGTGCGCTTCCGCATCGAGCGTGAACAGCTCCTGCGGCCGCGTCACGCCACGCAACGCGTAGCGGCCCAGCGATACCAGGCGATCGCGCTTGGCGCCGCAGGCGCTGGCGAAGGCCGACGACACGATGATGCGCTGGTCGATCGACCGCGACAGGGCAGCCATGCGGCTGGCTTCGTTCACCGCCGGACCGAGCACGGTGAAGTCGAGCCGCGAGCGGCCGCCGAAATTGCCGTAGAGCAGCTCGCCTTCATGCAGCGCGAGGTAGAGATCGGTGGTCGGCAGGCCGTCGGTGGTGCGCGTGGCGCTGAGCGCGACCGCCGCGTCGATCGCCTCCTTCGCCGCCTTCAATGCGTGGCCGCAGGCGTTCTCCATCTCGTCGGTCGGGAAAATCGCCAGCATGCCGTCGCCCATGAACTTCAGCACGTTGCCGCCATGTGCCTCCAGCGTATCGACGACGACGCCGGCGTAATCGTTGAGCAGGCCCAGCAGCAAATGGCGGTCCATCGTGTCGGCGACGCGGGTGAAGCCCGACAGATCGCTGAACCAGATCACCGCGCGGATCGACTCGGCACGGCCGCGTTCGATGTTGCCGGCAAGCACGCGTTTGGCGGCATCCTCGCCGAGGTAGGTGTCGAGCAAGGTGCGCGTGGTGGCGTGCAGGAGGTTGCGGTTGAAGACCAGCGCCAACGGCTTCTGGATCGCTTCGAGCAGGGTGATCTGCGCGTTACCGAAACCGCCCGGTGCGTCGCTCACCCAGGAACTCAGCATGCCGTCGGTCTCGCCCAAGGTGGCGCCGGCGCCGAAGCCGGTGGCGAAGGCGGCATACTCGGTCGCGCCCTCGCTGGCGAAGCGGTCGAGCAGGGGAAACTCGCCGCTGGGCGCGCCGTCGCCCAGCTTGCGGCGCAGGAATTTCTCACGGTTCACGAGCATGTGACGGAAGGGGCTCTGCACCCAGTCCGCACCGTTCTCGTCGAAGGTCCCGCGATCCAGCATGGTCATCTCGACGCCGCGATCGCGCGTCCAGTGGAAGCTGCGCGAGTCGATGGTCGGATGCAGCACGTCGGCGCCGAGGTTGATGCGCCGCAGGCCAAGGCCATGGCCGTTGAG
>JAFAZJ010000006.1 GCA_019239835.1 Alphaproteobacteria bacterium
CTTGGTTTGCCACGAAGGACGTCCTAGCTTCGATATCGGGTCAGACGGAGGCCAACTGCATGATCAAGCGCGGCGTCGAACGACGGTCGGTGGTGCTGGGGTTGGCGTCGACGGCGATCCTGCCGCCAATGGTGCCGTCCAGGAGCTTCGCGCAGGGCGAGGCCAAGACCATCATCTCCCACGGCGTCGCCATCCACGGCCAGCCCGAGACGCCGGCGGACGCCAAGAACCTAGCCTACGCCAATCCTGATGCGCCCAAGGGCGGCACGATTAAGCTGGCCGGCCGCGGCACCTTCGACTCGCTCAACCCCTTCATCCTCAAGGGTACGCCGGCGGGCAGCGTCGCGCTGGTCTACGAGACCTTGCTGGAGTCGAACTACGACGAGGCCTCGACCGCTTACGGCTTGCTCGCCGAGACCATCGAGGTGCCGACCGACCGCTCATGGGCGATCTTCAAGCTGCGCGCCGAGGCGCGCTGGCACGACGGTAAGCCGGTAACTGCCGAGGACGTCGTGTTTTCCTTCAACATCCTGAAGGAGAAGGGCGCGCCGCAATACGCCGTCTACTACCAGGACGTGACCAAGGCCGAAGCGCTCGACGAGCGGCGCGTGAAGTTCACCTTCAGCGGTGGCGACAACCACGAGCTGCCCAACATCATCGGCCAGCTCGGCGTGTTGCCCAAGCACTGGTGGGCGACCCGCGAGTTTGACAAGACCACGCTCGAACCGCCGCTGGGTAGCGGCCCCTACAAGATCGATTCGCTGGAAGCCGGCCGCTTCATCGTCGCCAAGCGCGTCGAGAACTACTGGGGCCGCGACGTCTGGCTCAATCGTGGCCGGCATAATTTCGATACCATCCGCTACGACTATTACCGCGACGAGCAGGTCGCGTTCGAGGCCTTCAAGGCCGGCCAGGTCGACTACCGCGAGGAATTCACCTCGCGGCTGTGGGCGACCGCCTACGATTTCCCGGCGGTGAAATCCGGCGCAGTGAAGATGCTGACCCTGCATCATTCGAGCACGCTGCCGATGCAGGGCGTGATCTTCAATCTGCGCAAAGAGGAATACCGCGACCGACGGTTCCGCGAGGCGTTCATCCATCTGATCGACTTCGAGTGGTTCAACAAGACGCTGAGCTATGGCCTGCTCAACCGGGTTAACAGCTACTTCTTCAACTCCGAGCTGGCCGCCACCGGCCTGCCATCGAAAGAGGAGCTGGAGATCCTCGAGCCGTTGCGCAGCCAGATTCCGCCCGAGGTCTTCACCAAGGAATACAAGCTGCCGGTGACCGATGGCTCGGGCAACAACCGCGAAGGCCAGCGCCGCGCCATCGCGCTTCTGAAGGAAGCCGGCTGGGAAATCCGTAGCGGCAAGATGACCAACGTCAAGAGCGGGCGGCCGCTGTCGTTCGAGATGTTGCTGGGCGAGCCGCGACTCGAACGCTTTGCGCTGCCGTTCAAGCAATGGTGCGAAAAGGTCGGCGTCGACGTGCAGCTGCGCACGGTCGATCCCGTGCAGTACCAGAAGCGCATGGACTCCTTCGACTTCGAGGCAACGATCGAGCTGTTCAACAACTCGTTGTCGCCGGGCAACGAGCAGCGCGAGTTCTGGGGCTCGAAAGCCGCCGACACCAAGGGCAGCCGCAACACCATCGGCATCAAGGATCCGGCGATTGACAAGATCATCGAGCTGATCGTCTCGGCGCCCGACCGGCAGAGCCTGATCACGCGCGCCCGCGCGCTCGATCGCGTGCTGCTGTGGAACCAGTACATGGTGCCGCAGTACTACTCGACAACCTGGTGGGTCGCGCACTGGGACAAGTTCGGCTATCCGGGTCGCTTCGCGAAGTACCAGCCGCGCGGCTGGTCGACCTGGTGGATCGACGCCGAGAAGGAACGCACGCTGTCGCAGCGCGCGCCGGAACGCAAGACCTGACGATCCAGCGCCCGTGACCGCTTATATCCTGCGTCGCTTGTTGCTGATGGTGCCGACCCTGCTCGGCATCATCACCATCAACTTCTTCATCATCCAGGCAGCGCCGGGCGGGCCGGTCGACCAGGTGATCGCCAAGCTCCAGGGCCGCGACGTCGATGCCACGACGCGCTTCACCGGCAGCGGCGGTGAGACGCGCGACACGTCCAAGAGCACCGGCGATCCCAGCGGCTCGCGCGGCGCGCGCGGCATCCCGCCGGAGCTGCTGGAGCGCATCAAGAAGCAATACGGCTTCGACAAGCCGATCTTCGAGCGCTACCTGCTAATGCTGCGCGACTACGTCGTCTTCGACCTCGGCGAGAGCTTCCAGAGCAACACCCGGGTCACCGACCTGGTGATCTCCAAGATGCCGGTGTCGATCACGCTGGGACTGTGGACGACGCTGCTGATCTACCTGATCTCGATTCCGCTCGGCATCGCCAAAGCAGTGCGCGACGGCTCGCGTTTCGACGTGGTGAGCTCGGCGGTAGTCATCGTCGGCAACGCGGTGCCGAGCTTCCTCTTCGCGCTGCTGCTGGTCGTGCTCTTCGCCGGCGGCAGCTTCTGGCAGGTCTTCCCGCTGCGCGGCCTGACATCGGACAACTGGAAGGACCTGTCGCTGCTGGGCAAGGTCGCCGACTATCTCTGGCACATCACCCTGCCGGTGACGGCGATGGTGATCGGAGGCTTCGCGACGCTTGCCATGCTGACCAAGAACTCGTTCATGGAGGAGATCGGCAAGCAGTACGTGCAGACCGCGCGCGCCAAGGGCCTGAGCGACCGCGGCGTTCTCTACCGCCACGTCTTTCGCAACGCCATGCTGATCGTGGTGGCCGGCTTCCCGTCTGCGTTCCTGTCGGTCCTGTTCACCGGCTCGCTCCTGATCGAGGTGATCTTCTCGCTCGACGGGCTGGGCTATCTCGGCTTCAACGCCGCGCTCAACCGCGACTATCCGGTGATGTTCGGCACCTTGTGGGTGTTCGGCCTGCTCGGCCTGCTGATGGGCCTGCTGGGCGACCTGATGTACGTCGTGGTCGACCCGCGCATCGACTTCGAAGCGCGCAGGACCTGATCGATGCGGCTGACGCCTCTGACGCGCCGGCGGCTGGCGAATTTCCGTGCCAACAAACGGGGCTACTGGTCGCTGCTGATCTTCGCCGTGGCCTTCTTCGTCAGCCTGTTCGCCGAGTTCATCGCCAACGACCGGCCGATCCTCGTGCGCTACGACGGCGCCTTCTACATGCCCATCTTCAAGAACTATCCGGAGGCGACGTTCGGCGGCGACCTGCCGGTCGATGCCACCTACGACGACAACGGCGTCGGCAAGCTGATCCGCGAGAAGGGTTGGATCCTGTGGCCGCCGGTGCGCTTCAGCTACGACACCCTGGTGACCAATCTCGGCGACCAGACGGCGCCCTCGCCGCCCAGTTGGCAGAACCCGCTGGGCACCGACGACCAGGCGCGCGACCTGCTGGCGCGCCTGCTGTACGGCTTTCGCATCTCGGTCCTGTTCGGCTTCCTGCTGACAGTGCTGGGCTCGGCCATCGGCATCACCGCCGGCGCGGTGCAAGGCTATTTCGGCGGCCTCACCGACCTGCTCTTCCAGCGCTTCCTCGAGATCTGGTCGAGCATGCCGATCCTCTTCCTGCTGATCATCCTCGCAAGCTTCATCCAGCCCGGCTTCTGGAACCTGCTGGGCATCATGTTGCTGTTCGGCTGGATGGGCCTGGTCGGGCTGGTGCGCGCCGAGTTCCTGCGCGGCCGCAACTTCGACTATGTCCGTGCCGCGCGCGCTCTGGGCGTTTCCAATTTCCGCATGATGTTCCGCCACATGCTGCCCAATGCGATGGTCTCCTCGCTGACCTTCCTGCCCTTCATGCTGGCCGGCTCGGTGACCCTGCTGACCTCGCTCGACTTCCTGGGCTTCGGCCTGCCGCCGGGCTCGGCCTCGCTGGGCGAGCTCCTGCTCCAGGGCAAGAACAACCTGACCACGCCGCGCCTCGCCTTCGTCGGCTTCACCGTCATCGCCGTGACCCTGAGCCTGCTGGTGTTCGTCGGCGAGGCGGTGCGCGACGCCTTCGATCCGCGTAAGCTGCCTTCCTGATGTCCGCCCCGCCTCCCTCCCCGGCCGCCGAGCCCCTGCTGGTGATCGACAATCTGTCGGTCGATTTCGGCCAGGGCACGAACGCCGTGCACGCGGTGCGCAACGTCTCCTTCAGCATCGAGCGCGGCGAGACCGTGGCCCTGGTGGGCGAGTCGGGCTCGGGCAAGTCGGTGACGGCGCTGTCGGTCCTGCAATTGCTGCCCTATCCGCCGGCGCGCCATCCCTCCGGCAGCATCCGCTTCGCCGGCGAGGAGATGATCGGGACGTCGGGCGACAAGTTGCGTCGGGTGCGCGGCGATCGCATCGCCATGATCTTCCAGGAGCCGATGACCTCGCTCAACCCGCTGCACACCATCGAGCGGCAGGTGAGCGAGTCGCTATTGCTGCACAAGGGCCTGACCAAGACCGCCGCGCGCAAGCGCACGCTCGAGCTGCTGAACCAGGTCGGCATCCCCGATGCCGCCAACCGGCTCGACGCCTTCCCGCACCAGCTCTCGGGCGGCCAGCGCCAGCGCGTGATGATCGCCATGGCGCTGGCCAACGAGCCCGATCTGCTGATCGCCGACGAGCCGACCACGGCGCTCGACGTCACCATCCAGGCGCAGATCCTCACCCTGCTGAAGCGGCTGCAGAAGCGCTACGGCATGGCCCTGCTGTTCATCACCCACGACCTGGGCATCGTACGCAAGATGGCCGACCGGGTCTGCGTGATGAACGCCGGCCAGATCGTCGAGCATGGTCCGGTCGAGCAGGTCTTTGACTCTCCCTCGCACACCTACACCAAGCACCTGCTGTCGGCCGAGCCCAAGGGCAAGCCCGGCGAGCGTGACCCTTCCGCGCCCGTGGTGATGGCCGCGAGCGACGTGAAGGTGCACTTCCCGATCAAGCGCGGCGTGTTCCGCCGCACCGTCGGCCACATCAAGGCTGTCGACGGCGTGTCGCTGGAGCTGCGCTCCGGCCACACCGTGGGCATCGTCGGCGAAAGCGGCTCGGGCAAGACCACGCTCGGCCTGGCGCTGCTGCGGCTGGAACAAAGCCAGGGATCGATCCGCTTCGACGGCTGCGATCTGCGCGAGCTGCCGGCGCGCGAGCTGCGGCCGCTGCGCAAGGAGATGCAGATCGTCTTTCAGGACCCCTACGGCTCGCTCAGCCCACGCATGTCGGTCGAGCAGATCGTCGGCGAGGGTCTCGACGTGCATGGCATCGCGCGCGACGCGCAGGAGCGGCGCGAGCTGGTCGATTCGGTGCTGTCGGAGGTTGGCCTCGATCCCTCGATGCGCGATCGCTATCCGCACGAATTCTCCGGCGGCCAGCGCCAGCGCATCGCCATCGCCCGCGCCATGGTGCTGAAGCCGAAATTCGTCGTACTCGACGAGCCGACTTCGGCGCTCGACATGAGCGTGCAGGCGCAGATCGTCGATTTGCTGCGCTACCTCCAGGCAAGGCACAAGCTGGCATACATGTTCATCAGCCACGACCTGAAGGTGGTGCGCGCGCTGGCCGACGAGGTGATCGTGATGCGCAACGGCCAGGTGGTCGAGCGCGGCCCCTCGCGGCAGATCTTCGAGGACCCGCAGACGCCCTACACCAAGGCGCTGATGGAAGCCGCGTTCAACCTCGAGCCAATCGGCGCTGCCGAGGGTGCCGTCGCCACATGAGTGAAGCCTTCTGCTACATCAGCAACGCGCAGGGTGGTGGCGACTGGCAGGGCTGGCGCACACGATTGGGCGAGGCGCTGGGCGAGACGATCGACATTCGCCCGTGGAGCGCGCATGGAGATCCACGCGACATCGACATCGCGCTGGCATGGAAGCCGCCGACGGGCGCCCTTGCCAGCCTGCCGAACCTCAAGCTGATCGTCTCGCTGGGCATGGGCGTCGATCATCTGCTGATCCATCCCGACCTGCCGCGTGACGTGCCGATCGTGCGCATCATCGACACCGGCCTGGTCGGGCAGATGAGCGAATACGCGATCTTCTGGGCGCTGCACCATCATCGCGACATCGATGGCTACATGGAGCTGCAACGCCGCAAGCAGTGGGAGGAGATCCCTTTCACCGACACCGCGCTGCGCCGTGTCGGCATCCTCGGCCTGGGCGAGATCGGCTCCGACACCGCGCGCAAATTCGCCATGCTGGGCTTTCCCACGGCAGGCTGGAGCCGCACGCCACGCCGGATCGACGGCGTCGAATGCCTGCACGGCGCCGATGGCCTGCAAGCCCTGCTCGCCCGCAGCGACATCCTGATCGACGTGCTGCCGATGACGCCGCAGACCGCCAACCTGCTCGATGCGCGCGCCTTTGCCCGCCTGCCCAAGGGCGCCTACTTCATCAACATGGCGCGCGGCGGCCACGTCGTGGATGCCGACCTGCTGGCGGCGCTCGACAGCGGCCATCTCGCCGGCGCGACGCTCGACGTCTTCCATGTCGAGCCGCTGCCCACCGACCATCCCTACTGGACGCATCCCAAGGTGCGCGTCACGCCGCACGTCGCCGGCCCGACCAACCCGCGCACCGCCGCCGCCAGCGTCGCCGACAACATCCGCCGCCTGCGTACCGGCCAGCCGCTGATCAACCTCATCGACCGGACGGCCGGCTATTGAGATGGACGCCACCGTCATCGTGCCGACCTACAAGCGGCCGGACGATCTGCGGCGCTGCCTCGACGCCCTGAAGGATCAGACGAAGCTGCCGGCGCGCGTCGTCGTCGTGCGCCGCGACATCGACACCGCTACCGAGGCGATGCTCGCCGCCTACGACCCTGGCAAATTGCTGTTGGTCGTCCACGTGGTCACCGTCCCCGGCGTGGTCGCCGCGCTGAACGAAGGCCTCGACGCGGCGACCGGCGATATCGTGGCGATGACCGACGACGACGCCGCGCCGCATCACGACTGGCTCGAACGCATTGCCGGCC
>JAFAZJ010000181.1 GCA_019239835.1 Alphaproteobacteria bacterium
GCTCGGCCCTCGGCCACACCGCCCGCGACATCGAGGAAATTCGGCATGGTCTTGCCGCGCAGCGACACCAGCTCCTCGCCCAGCTTGGTCGCCAGCGAGTCGGCCTTCTTCTTGTCGCCGTCGGTAATCACCAGCATGCGGGTACCGAGCTCCGCCACATCGGCATAGGGAAAGCAATGCGCCACGGACAGCGACAGCACGCCGTCCTTGCCCTCCATCGCGAACAGCCGATCGACGAAGGCGCGCATCAGCGGCAGGGTCGTGGGATAGCTCTGGATCTGCCGGCAATCATAGACCGACATCACCGGCTTGATCTCACCGCGTAGGGTGCGCAACACCAGGGTCAGCACCTCTTCGGCACGCTCGACGACGTCGGTGTGCGGGAACTCCTTGTAGCAGATGATGATGTCGGCGAGGGACAGACGCTTGAGCGTGAGATGGCAGTGCGGATCGAGCTCGACTCCGATCACCACCTTCGGCCCGACAATGGCACGGACCTTCTCCAGGATGTCGCCTTCGACGTCGTCGTAGCCGTAGGCCACCATCGCGCCGTGCAGGCCCAGCAGCACGCCGTCGACCGGCATCGCCGCCTTGAGCTGCGCCAGAATCTCGTCGCGCATGAACTCGTAGTCGGCGCGATTGGTGCTGCCGGCCGGGCTGGCGGCGAAACAGCTGCCCTCGATCAGGGTGAAACCCTCGGCCTGCGCACGGCGGCGCGCGACGAATAATGGCGCGGTACACATGCGCGGCGCATCGGCGGGATGCTCGCCCGGCCGCAGGAAGACGCTCTCGCGATACCCTTCGAGGCTGGTGGGCATCGGCGAGAAGGTGTTGGTCTCGGTGGCGAGCGTGGCGGAGAACAGACGCATGGAATTGGCCTTCGGGCTACACGTGAGATGACAGGGTGCGCCGTAAAGCGGCGGCAAGCGCGGGATCGTCGTCGGGCGCCAGCGCCTGCGGATCGACGATCAGGATGTTCTGCGCCGCCTTGCGCTCGGAGACGTGCACAGGCGGATCGTCGGCCAGCAGCGCCCGGCTGACCGCCAGGGCATCGGTGCAGGCAAGCTCGAGGATCGGCGCTCGCCCCGTGATCGCAGCCGGTATCAGGGTGACGTTGTCGCCGAGGAAACCCGCGATGACGCGTAGGCGCGACTCCAGCGCGGTGTTGGTCGCCGTGTCGTCGGCCTCGACGAAGCGCCTGAGCGCCACCAGCAGGCCGACGATCTCCTCCTTGCCGGCCTTGAAGCCGCGGCCGATGCCGTGATGCGGCACGCCGTTCATCGCCTTGCGGTCAATCAGGTCGGGCGGCGACCAGGTCTGCGGCGCGACATCCATGTCGAGCTGCTGCACCAGCGCCGCGCCGACGAGATCGCGCCGCCCGGCGAGGATACCGGAGGCCTGCGGCCCGCCGATCGCCTTGCCACCGGAAAAGGCGACCAGATCGGCGCCCTGCTCGATGAAGCGGCGCAAATTCGCCTTGGGCGGCAATTGCGCCGCGCCGTCGACGATTACCGGGATATCGCGCGGCCGGCATACCGAAGCAACCACTGGCAGATCAGCGATGGTCTGCGGATTGGCAGCGAACGCGAAGGCCGCCGTGCGCGGCGTGATCGCCGCCTCGATCTCCCACGCTTCCAGACCGCGCACACCGGCACCGGTACCGCGATCGTTGTGGCCGATATCGACCAAGCGCGCGCCGGCGGCCATCAGCGCGTGCGCATAGCCGGTGCGGTGCGTGCGCGGCAGGATAATCTCGTGCCGGAACTCCTCGGCGTGCGGCAGCGCCGCCATCTTCGCCACGTCCCAGCGCGTCATGCTGGCGGCGGCCGAAAGCGTCAGCGCCGCCGCTGCGCCCGTGGTGATCATGCCCGCCTCGGCGCCGGTGATCTCGGCGATCTGGCTACTGGCGGCCGACTGCAGCTCGGCGATGTCGACCGAGGAGCGCGCTGCCTCGGCCATCGCAGCGACGACCTCGGGCGCCATCAGCGCGCCGCCCAATCGTGTGAGCGCACCGGCAGCATTAATGCGCCGCTTCACGCCCAGCACGCCGTAGATGTCGTTGGATGCCATCGCTAGTCCGTCGGCCGCGACTGGCGCAGCGCCTTGACGCGGCCGCGGCGTTCCTTCGACGCCAGCCGCCGTTCCTTCGAGGCGCGCGTCGGCTTGGTCGGCCGGCGCGGCGGCGGCGGCGGTGCGGCCGCCTCGCGGATCAGCTCGACCAGTCGTTCGAGGCCGTCCTCGCGATTGCGTACCTGCGTGCGGTAGCGCTGCGCCTCGATCACCAGCACGCCCTCGTTCGTCAGGCGCCTGCCCGCCAGCGTGGCCAATCGCGCCTTCACCGCGTCGGGCAACGACGGCGAATTGCGCACGTCGAAGCGCAACTCGACCGCCGTCGACACCTTGTTGACGTTCTGCCCGCCCGGACCCGATGCACGTACGAAGCTCTCGACGATCTCAGACTCGTCGATCGCGATGCGGTGGTTGATCCGGATGGCGGCCATCGGCTTCAGGCGGCGCTCGGCCGCGCCTTCACACGTTCGTTCCAGGCGTTGATGTTCTTCAGCGTCGGGTCGATCGCCTGGCCGACCTTGGCGAAGAAGTTGATGAACACGAAGAGCAGGATATCGGCCAGGGTGAAGCGGTCGCCGGCGATCCAGGTCTTGCCTTCCATCAGCCCGTCGAGCCATTTCAGCTTGTCCTGGGCACAGGCCTTGAGACCGGCCGAGGCCTCGGGCAGGCAGCGCATGCGGTGCTCGAACATCTTGAAGCCCTCGGCATAGCGGAAGCCATTGGCCATCGGCTCGAGGATGTTGAGGTCGATGCGGCGCGCCCACATATGCGTCACCGCGCGCTCCTGCGGCGTGTTGCCGATCAGCGACGGCGTGTTCTTGTTGATATCGTCGAGGTACTCGCAGATCGCCGTGATCTCGCTGATCACCGTGCCGTCGTCGAGCTCCAGTGCCGGGCTCTGGCCCGAGGGGTTGATCTTCAGGAACGGCTCCTTGCGGTTCTCGCCGCCGCGGATATCGACCTGCACCGACGGCAGCTCGATGCCCTTCTCCTTCATGAACATGGTGACGACCTGCGGATTGGGCCCGCCCGACGTGTAGAGCTTCATGGATGTCCCCTCGCGTTCGTTCTTGCGCTGCCCAAGCGGTAACAACCGGCGCGATGGCGGTCAACGACGGCCTGTCTTCTGCGCCCGGCGCAGCCGCACGATGGTCTCGTCGAGCGCCGACAGGAACCGCGACTTGTCGCGCCCGGCCATCGGTTTGGGTCCACCGGTGATCTCGCCCATGGCCCGCAGGTCCGACATCAAGGCGCGGCTGGCCAGCGCCATGCCAATGGAGTCGGCCGTGAACGGCACGCCGGTATTGCCGATCACCGCCGCGCCGGCCTTCAGGCAGCGATCGGCCAGCGGAATATCTGCTGTGACCACGACGTCGCCGGACTGCGCGTGACTGGCGATCCAATCGTCGGCAGCATCGAAGCTGCCCTCGACGATCACACGTTCGATCTTCGGATCGTTGGGCACCATGAAGAAGCTGTTGGCGACGACAAAGACCTTCACCCCATAGCGCGCCGCGACGCGGTAGATTTCGGCCTTCACCGGGCAGGCGTCGCCGTCGACGTAGATTTCGATATCGCGCATGGTGATCAGGAGTATAGGGGAGAGCGATGAGCGAGGACCTGTTGTTCATGCCCGCGGTCGAGGCGGCCAGCCTGATCCGCCGCGGCAAGCTCTCGCCTGTGGAGTACGTCGAGACCGTGCTCGGCGCGATCACGCGCAGCCAGCCGAAGATCAACGCCTTCGTCACCATCATGGCCGACGACGCGCGCGAGAGCGCGCGCAAGGCGGAGGTCGCGGTGCGTGACGGCAGGACGCTGGGCCCGCTGCACGGGCTGCCGGTCAGCATCAAGGACCTGATCGACGTCGCGGGCGTGCGCACCACCCACGGCTCGCACATCTTCGCCGACCATGTCGCGTCGGTCGACGGCGTGACGCCGGCGCGACTGCGCGCGGCGGGTGCGATCCTGGTCGGCAAGACGACGACGCCGGAGTTCGGCCACAAGGGCCTCACCGACAGCCCGCTGCAAGGCACGACGCGCAACCCCTGGGGGCTCGATCGCACGTCGGGCGGCTCGTCCGGCGGTGCGGCGGCAGCCATCGCCGCCGGCCTCGGGCCGTTGGCGATCGGCACCGACGGCGCCGGCTCGATCCGCGGGCCGGCGGCGACCTGCGGCATCGTCGGCCTCAAGCCGACCCTGGGCATCGTGCCGATGGAGACGGCGAGCGATGTTTTCGCCAACAACTCATTCGCCGGACCGATGACGCGCACGGTGGGCGATGCGGCGCTGATGTTCTCCGCCATCGTCGGCCCCGATCCGCGCGATCCGTGGTCGCTCAACGCGGCGCTGAAGCCGGTCTCGCCGTTGTTGCAGGGTCAGAGGCTCACTGGCGTTCGGTTTGGCTACATCGAGAGGATGGCCAACAAGCTGCTCGACCGCGAGGTGCGCGCCAACACCGAGGCGTCGCTGCAGTCGCTTCAGGCACTGGGCGCCGAGATCGAGCCGGTGACCGAGGCGATCGACTGGATCGAGTACGAGGGCCGCGTGCTCTACCAGTCCGGCATCGCCGCCGCGATGAAGCCGCGCATGGCGCAATGGCGCGGCAAGATGGATCCCTCGATGGTGCAGTTCGCGGATTGGGGCGAAAGCTTCTCGATGCATGACCTGCGCAACGCCCAGTACGCGCGCACGCGCCTGTTCCAGCACATGCAGAGGCTTCTGGCGCGTTACGACTTCCTGGTTTCGCCGACCACCGCGCGCACGGCGCTCGATGCAAGCTTCGACGCCACGCAGCAGGTGATTATCGAGAACCAGCCCTGTGGCATCACGCGCCAGAGTTGGACGGCTTACCAATACCCGTTCAACCTCACCGGCCATCCGGCGATTTCGGTGCCCTCCGGATTTGCCAGCGACGGGCTGCCCACCGGCCTGCAGATCGTCGGCCGCTGGAGCCACGATCTCGACGTGCTGCGCGCCGCCGCGCTGTTCGAGCAGGCACGGCCCTGGGCGGGCAAGCGGCCGGCCGCGATGAGCGCATGATCGACAAGCTGGAATATCTTCTCGCCCTGGCGCGCGAGCGCCATTTCGGCCGCGCCGCGACGGCCAGCGGCGTGACGCAGCCGACCTTCTCCGCCGCGATCAAGCAGCTCGAGGAGACTCTCGGCGTCCTGCTGGTCCAGCGCGGCTCACGCTTCCATGGCTTCACGCCCGAGGGCGAGCGTGTGCTGGAATGGGCGCGGCGCATCGTCGGCGACGCCCGCACCATGCGCTCGGAGATCCGCTCGCTACGCGAGGGCCTGGCCGGACACATACGCATCGCCGCGATCCCGGCGGCACTTGCCATGGTCGCGTCTTTGACCACGCCATATCGTGCACGCCATCCCAGCGTGTCGTTCACCGTGCTGTCGCGCACCTCGATCGAGATCCTTTCGCTGCTCGAGAATCTCGAGATCGATGCGGGCATCACCTACGTCGACAACGAGCCGGTCGGCCGCGTGCAGGTCGTGCCGCTCTACCGCGAGCAGTTCCTGCTGCTGACCACGACCGAGAGCCCGCTGGCCGATCGCGCGCAGGTCACCTGGAGCGAGGTCGGGCAAACGCCTCTATGTCTGTTGACGCCCGACATGCAGGGCCGCCGGATCATCGACCGCCTGCTGCGAGCGGCGGGCTGCGAGCCGGCACCGACGCTGGAATCGAACTCGTTGAGCGTGCTGGCCGCGCATGTCCGCACCGGCCGCTGGTCCAGCGTCATGCCGGCCAAGGTCGCCGAGACACTGGGCTTGATGGACAAGATCCGGGCCATCCCGATCGTCAGCGATGAGCCCGCCCCTCTGATCGGCCTCATTGTCCCCGATCGCGACCCGATGACTCCCCTCGCCGCCGCTCTGGTGACCGAGGCCAGGCGGCTGGCCACTGCTCAGGGGCTTGCTGCCGATTGAAATCGGCAGATTGATAGCTATTTCCTATCGGACAACCGAACTGCTTTCTTGATCACTGCATCGCTGCCGTCAATCTGACAGGCGAAACGGCAGCGTGGTTGGGAGGCGCGGCCCATGCCCGCCTGGCAAGAAGCGCGCGCGCGGCAGATTATCGACAGGCATCGGACCGTCGAGGGTCCGGCACTGGTCATCCTGCAGGCGCTGCAACGCGAATTCGAGTTCATTCCTGATGAAGCGGTCGTGCTGGTGGCCGACGCGCTGAACCTGACGCGCGCCGAAGTCCACGGCATCGTCACCTTCTATCATGATTTCCGCCGCGAACCGGCGGGTCGACATGTGCTGAAGCTGTGCAGGGCCGAGGCCTGCCAGGCGCGCGGCGGCGAGCACCTGGCCGCTCACGGACAGTCACGTCTCGGTGTCTCCTGGGGCGGCACGACGGCCGACGGCGGCGTCACCCTGGAGCCGGTGTTCTGCCTCGGCCTGTGCGCCAGCGGCCCCGCCGCCATGCTCGACGGCCGCCCGGTGGCGCGCCTTGATGAGGCGCGGCTCGACCGTCTGCTCGACGAGGTATCATCGTGAGCGCGCGGGTCTACTTGCCGCGCGATGTCGGCGCGCTCGCCGTGGGCGCGGACGAAGTCGCCCAGGCGCTGACCACCGCTGCTCAGCGCCGCGGCGTGTCGCTCGAGATCATCCGCACCGGATCGCGCGGGCTCTTCTGGCTGGAGCCGATGCTCGAGGTCGCCACATCAGAGGGTCGTGTCGCCTACGGGCCGGCCGAAGCGTCAGACGCCGACGCATTGCTCGACGCCATCCTAGCGGGCGGTGGACCACACAAGCTGCGGCTGGGGCCGACCGAAGCGATCCCGTTCCTCAAGCGGCAGACGCGGCTGACCTTCGCGCGCTGCGGAATCATCGATCCGCTGTCGCTGGCGGACTACCGCGCCGCTGGTGGCTATCGCGGGCTCGAACGGGCGCTGAGCATGGGCCCGGCGGCGATCGTCGAGGCGGTGGTGCAGTCGGGCCTGCGCGGCCGTGGCGGCGCCGGCTTCCCCACCGGCATCAAGTGGCGCACCACGCGCGAAGCCGTTGGTCAGCCCAAGTACATCGTCTGCAACGCAGACGAAGGCGACTCCGGCACCTACGCCGATCGCATGATCATGGAAGGCGATCCGTTCTGCCTGATCGAGGGCATGACGATCGCTGCCATCGCTGTCGGCGCGGCGAAGGGCTTCATCTACATCCGCTCTGAGTACCCGCACGCCATCGCCACCATGGAGGCGGCGATTGCCACGGCGCGCGCCGATGGCTGCCTCGGCGCCAATGTCGCCGGCTCGGGCCATGCCTTCGACATCGAGATCCGCGTCGGCGCCGGCGCCTATGTCTGCGGCGAGGAGACGGCGCTGCTCGACAGCCTCGAGGGTAAGCGCGGCATGGTGCGCGCCAAGCCGCCGCTGCCGGCGCATCGCGGCCTGTTCGGCCGGCCGACCGTGGTCAACAACGTGATCTCGCTCGCTTCGGTGCCGACGATCCTGTCCGAGGGCGCCGACTACTACCGCGACTTCGGCATGGGACGCTCGCGCGGCACCATGCCGATCCAGCTCGCCGGCAATGTGCGCTACGGCGGCCTGTTCGAGACCGCCTTCGGCGTCACCTTGGGCGATCTGGTCGACGACATCGGCGGCGGCACGGCGAGCGGCCGCCCGGTGCGCGCGGTGCAGGTCGGCGGCCCGCTGGGCGCCTATTTCCCGCGCGCGCTGTTCGACACGCCGTTCGACTATGAGGCCTTCACCGCGCGCGATGGGCTGATCGGCCATGGCGGCGTCGTGGTATTCGACGACACCGTCGACATGGCGCATCAGGCGCGCTTCGCGATGGAGTTCTGCGCCATCGAGTCCTGCGGCAAGTGCACGCCCTGCCGCATCGGCTCGACGCGCGGCGTCGAGGTCATCGATCGCATCGTGCGCGGCGAGCGCAGCGAGGCCAACCTCGCGTTGCTCGAAGACCTCTGCAGCACCCTGAAGTTCGGCTCGCTCTGCGCGCTGGGGGGCTTCACGCCCTACCCGGTCATGAGCGCCGTTCGCCATTTCCCCGAGGATTTCGGCGCCCGCGTCGGCGCCGTCTCGGCATGAGGCCAAGGTCATGTCCCTGATCAAGGAAACAGACTACGGAACGCCGCGCGCCCGCACGGACAAGACGGTCACGCTGAGCATCGACGGCTTTGCGGTCACCGTTCCCGAGGGTACCTCCATCATGCGCGCGGCGATGGAGGCTGGCATCAAGGTGCCCAAGCTCTGCGCCACCGATTCGGTCGAGGCGTTCGGCTCGTGCCGCCTGTGCCTGGTCGAGATCGAGGGCCGCGCTGGCACGCCGGCCTCGTGCACGACGCCAGTCGCGCCGGGTCTGCGCGTGTCGACCCAGACCGAGCGGCTGAAGCAGCTCCGTCGCGGCGTGATGGAGCTCTACATCTCCGATCACCCGCTCGACTGCCTGACCTGTGCGGCGAATGGTGACTGCGAGCTGCAGGACATGGCCGGCGCCGTCGGTCTGCGCGAGGTGCGCTATGGCTACGATGGCGAGAACCACCTCGACGCGGCCAAGGACGAGTCGAACCCCTACTTCACCTTCGATCCGTCGAAATGCATCGTCTGCTCGCGCTGCGTGCGGGCGTGCGAGGAGACGCAAGGCACCTTCGCGCTGACCATCGAGGGCCGCGGCTTCGCCTCGAAGGTTGCCGCCGGTCTTGACGAGCCGTTCCTGGAGTCGGAGTGCGTCTCCTGCGGCGCCTGCGTGCAGGCCTGCCCGACGGCGACGCTGATGGAGAAGTCGGTCATCGACACCGGGCAGCCGGAGCACTCCATCGTCACGACCTGCGCCTATTGCGGGGTCGGCTGCTCGTTCAAGGCGGAGATGCGCGGCGAGGAAGTCGTCCGCATGGTGCCGTTCAAGGACGGCAAGGCCAATCGCGGCCATTCCTGCGTCAAGGGACGCTTCGCCTGGGGCTATGCGACGCACAAGGAGCGCATCCTCAAGCCGATGATCCGCAAGCAGATCAGCGATCCGTGGCGCGAGGTCTCCTGGGACGAGGCGCTGTCCTACACCGCGTCCGAGTTCAAGCGCATCCAGTCGACCTATGGCCGCGGCGCGATCGGCGGCATCACCTCGTCGCGCTGCACCAACGAGGAGACCTTCCTGGTGCAGAAGCTGGTGCGCGCCGGCTTCGGCAACAACAATGTCGACACGTGCGCCCGCGTCTGCCACTCGCCGACTGGCTACGGGCTCTCGACCACCTTCGGCACATCGGCCGGCACGCAGGATTTCGATTCGGTCGAGCACACCGATGTCGTGATCGTGCTCGGCGCCAATCCGACCGACGGCCATCCCGTCTTCGCCTCGCGGCTGAAGAAGCGGCTGCGGCAGGGCGCCAAGCTGATCGTCATCGATCCGCGCCGTATCGATCTCGTGCGCATGCCGCACGTCGAGGCGGCGTACCATCTGCCGCTGCTGCCCGGCACCAACGTCGCGATCCTCGACGCTTTGGCGCATGTCATCGTCACCGAAGGCCTGATCGACGAGGCCTTCGTGCGCGAGCGTTGCGACTGGACCGAGTACCAACGCTGGGCCGCCTTCATCGCCGAGCCGCGCAACAGCCCGGAGGCTGTGGCGGAGATCTCCGGCGTGCCGGCGGAGGCCATCCGCGGCGCGGCTCGGCTCTTCGCCACTGGCGGCAATGGCGCGATCTACTACGGCCTGGGCGTCACCGAGCACAGCCAGGGCTCCACCGCTGTCATGGCGCTGGCCAACCTCGCGATGGTGACCGGCAATATCGGCCGGCCGGGCGTCGGCGTGAATCCGCTGCGTGGCCAGAACAACGTCCAGGGCTCCTGCGACATGGGCTCGTTCCCGCATGAGCTCAGCGGCTATCGCCACATCGCCGTCGACGACACGCGCACGATGTTCGAGGCGATGTGGAACGTACCGCTCGACAAGGAGCCCGGCCTGCGCATCCCCAACATGCTCGATGCTGCGGTCGATGGCTCGTTCAAGGGTCTCTACATCCAGGGCGAGGACATCCTGCAGTCCGACCCCGACACGAAGCACGTGTCGGCCGGCCTCGCGGCGATGGAATGCGTGGTCGTGCACGACCTCTTCCTCAACGAGACGGCGAACTACGCCCACGTCTTCCTGCCGGGCTCGACCTTCCTCGAGAAGGACGGAACCTTCACCAACGCCGAGCGGCGCATCCAGCTCGTACGCAAGGTGATGACGCCGCGCAACGGACTGGCCGACTGGGAAGTCACGCTGGAGCTCGCCAAGGCGATGGGCTTCCCGTTCCACTACGACCATCCCTCGCAGATCATGGATGAGATTGCCGCGCTGACGCCGACCTTCGCCGGCGTGTCGTTCGCCAAGCTCGACAAGCTGGGCTCGGTCCAGTGGCCGTGCAACGAGAAGGCGCCGGAAGGCACGCCCGTGATGCATCGCGACGGCTTCGTACGCGGCAAGGGCCGTTTCGTGATCACCGAGTACGTCGCCACCGACGAGCGCACCGGCCCGCGTTTCCCGCTGCTGCTGACCACCGGCCGGATCCTCAGCCAGTACAATGTCGGCGCCCAGACGCGGCGCACCGCCAATATCGTGTGGCACGAGGAGGATCGGCTCGAGATCCATCCGCACGACGCCGAGCAGCGCGGCATCCGCGACGGCGACTGGGTCACTCTGCAGAGCCGCGCCGGCGCCACCGCCCTGCGCGCGTTGATCACCGACCGGGTCGCGCCCGGCGTGGTCTACACCACGTTCCATCACCCCAACACACAGGCCAACGTCGTCACCACGGACTACTCGGACTGGGCGACCAACTGCCCCGAGTACAAGGTCACCGCCGTGCAGTGCATGCCCTCGAACGGGCCGAGCGAGTGGCAGGAGGATTACCAGTCGCTCACCGAACGATCGCGCCGCATCGCGCGCGTGGACGCCGCCGAATGACATCCGATGTGCCACCGCCGGTGCAACGCGTGGCGCGCGCCGCGTGGGCCGGCGGCGAGCTGTCGTCGGGTATACGCGCGGTGCCTGAGGAGACCGCAGTCGCGCTGACCTACAACCGCACGACGCACGCGGTGATGATGGCAACCCCGGCCGATCTCGAGGACTTCGCCATCGGCTTCAGCCTGACCGAAGGCATCGTCGAGCGGCCGCAGGAGATCGAGGAACTCGATGTCGTGCCGGGTGACAACGGCATCGAACTGCGCATGTGGATCGGCGACGATCGCGGCGCGGCATTCCACGACCGCCGGCGGCACCTCGCCGGCCCAACCGGCTGCGGCCTGTGCGGCATGGACAGTCTCGCCGAAGCCACGCGGCCAGCCCGCGCGGTGAGCAGCGATCTGCGCCTGTCGGCCGACGACGTGCGCCGCGCGATCGCCGCGCTGCCGTCGGCGCAAACGATCAACCGCCAGACTCGCGCGGTACACGGTGCGGCGTACTGGGAACCGGCAAGCGGTCTCGTCGCGCTGCGCGAGGATGTCGGACGCCACAACGCCGTCGACAAGCTCGCCGGTGCGCTGGCGCGGCAGTCGCTGTCTGCCAACAACGGTTTACTGCTGCTGACTAGCCGTGTCTCGGTCGAGATGGTGCAGAAGGCGGCCGCGATCGCTGCACCGATCGTCGTGGCGGTGTCGGTGCCCACGGCATTGGCCGTGCGCACGGCCGAGGCGGCGGGCATCACGCTGATCGCCGTGGCGCGTGACGACGGCTTCGAGGTTTTCAGCCATGCCGGGCGCATCGTGACGGGACCGGTCGCCGATGTCGCCTGACAAGCTGGTCTACATGGCCAACCAGATCGGCAAGTTCTTCGCCCACGAGGGCGAGGACCAGGCCGTGCAGAGCGTGGCCACGCATCTGCGCAAGTTCTGGGATCCCAGGATGCGCACCACCATCCTTGCGCATTTCGACGCCGGCGGCACTGGACTCGATCCCGTCGTGCATCGCGCGGTCGGCAGCCTGAAGGAGGACGCGCCAACAACAAGGTGAACCAAGGACCAAACAACAGGGGAAACGCACATGACAATCAGCACGACCGCGGACGGCCTCGTTTCCACGGGAGGGTTGCTCGATCGCGAACGCATCATCGCCAAGCCCGGCTTCAACCGCTGGCTGGTACCGCCGGCCGCGTTGGCGATCCATCTCTGCATCGGCATGGCCTACGGCTTCAGCGTGTTCTGGCTGCCGCTGTCGCGCGCGCTGGGCATCGACAAGTCGGTCGCCTGCCCGGCGGGCAGCACCTGATCGATGCGCTGTTCGCCTCGAGCTGCGACTGGAAGGTCAGCGAGCTCGGCTGGATGTACACGCTGTTCTTCGTACTGCTGGGCATCGCCGCCGCCACCTGGGGCGGGTGGCTCGAGCGCGCCGGTCCGCGCAAGGCGGGCGTCGTGTCGGCGGTGTGCTGGTGCGGCGGCCTGCTGATCTCGGCGGTCGGCATCATGACTCACCAGCTCTGGATGATGTGGCTGGGCTCGGGCGTCATCGGCGGCATCGGGCTTGGGCTGGGCTACATCTCGCCGGTCTCCACCTTGGTGAAATGGTTCCCTGACCGTCGCGGCATGGCGACCGGGATGGCCATCATGGGCTTCGGCGGCGGCGCCATGATCGGCGCGCCACTGGCCAACATCCTGATGAACCAGTTCCGCACCTCCACCTCGGTCGGCGTGTGGCAGACCTTCATCGCCATGGCGGCGATCTACTTCGTATTCATGATCGGCGGCGCCTTCGGCTATCGCCTGCCGCCGGTCGGCTGGCGGCCCAAGGGCTGGAATCCGCCGGCCGCCGGCGCCAACGCGATGATCACGCATGGCCAGGTCCATCTCAGGGACGCGCACAAGACCAAGCAGTTCTGGCTGATCTGGAGCCTGCTGTGCCTCAACGTCAGCGCCGGCATCGGCGTGATCGGCATGGCCTCGCCGATGCTGCAGGAGATCTTCGGCGGTTCGCTGATCGGCTTGCCCGACGTCAAGTTCACGGCGCTCAACGCTGATCAGCGCGGGATGGTCGCGGCGATCGCCGCCGGCTTCACCGGTCTCTTGTCGCTGTTCAACATCGGCGGCCGTTTCTTCTGGGCGTCGCTGTCGGACAAGATCGGCCGCAAGATGACCTACTACACGTTCTTCGTGCTGGGCATCGTGCTCTACGCCAGCGCCCCCTGGCTGGCGCATATCGGCAGCAAGGCGCTGTTCGTGCTGGCCTTCGGCATCATCCTGTCGATGTATGGCGGCGGCTTCTCGACGGTGCCGGCCTATCTCGCCGACGTCTTCGGCACGCAGTTCGTGGGCGCCATCCACGGCCGCCTGCTGACCGCGTGGTCGACCGCCGGCATCATCGGCCCGGTGGTGGTGAACTACATCCGCGAGGCGCAGATCTCGGCCGGTGTGCCGCGCGAGACGGTGTACGACTTCACCATGTACATCCTGGCCGGCATGCTGGTGGCCGGCTTCCTCTGCAACCTCGCGGTGAAGCCACTGGTCGACAAGTGGTTCATGAAGGATGAGGAAGTTGCGGCGTTGCAGGCCAGGCAGGCAGCCACCGGCTTGGTCACCGGTGGCGACATGGGTATCGGCGCCTGGAAGCTCGACGTCACGTCGGTCCTGGCCTGGCTGGTCGTCGGCATCCCGATCTGCTGGGGCATCTGGATCACCCTGCGCAGCGCCTTCGTGCTCTTCCGCTAGCCATACCGGCCGCCGCCCTGGACATCGGGGCGGCGGCCCTCTTTTGTGTGCTCATGACATCGTTCAAGCCGTCGGGATGGCCGACCGTCATCCCGCGGCTCTTCACGCCCGACGCCGCGGGTCTGGTCGCCTTCCTGCGCGCCGTTTTCGCCGCCGAGGGCGAAGAGCGCGTGGGTGCGCCAGCCGAGATGCGCATCGGCGACTCGATGATCATGGTCAGCGACGGCGGCGGTCAGCGCGACGCGCAGGCGGCGTTTCTGTACGTCTATGTCGCGGATGCCGACAAGGCCTACCGCACGGCGATTGAGCTGGGCGCCGAAATGATCGAAGCGCCGATTGACACGCCCTACGGCGATCGTCGCGCCATGATTCGCGACCGCTGGGGCAACACCTGGCAGATCGCCACGCGTCGCGTCAGCCGATCCTGACCATGGTCTCGCGGAATTGCACCTGACGCTTGGCGTAGCTCTGCGCGCTCATGCGCAGGCGGTTGGCGTTATCCTCGCTGAGCTCGCGCGCGACCTTGGCCGGTGCGCCCAGGATCAGCACGCCGCCAGGGAATTCCTTGCCTTCGGTGACCACCGCACCGGCACCCACCAGGCTGCGTGCGCCGATCACCGCCTTGTTCAGCACCACCGCCTGGATGCCGATCAGCGCGCCGTCGTGCACGATGCAGCCGTGCAGCATCGCCTGATGGCCGATGGTGACATCCTCGCCGACGATCAGCGGGCAGCCCGGATCGGTGTGCAGGATGGCGCTCTCCTGCACATTGCTGCCCTTGCCGATGGTGATCGGCTCGTTGTCGCCGCGCAGCACCGCGCCCGGCCACACGCTGGCGCCTTCGGCCAGGGTTACCTTGCCGATCACCGTCGCCTCCGGCGCCACCCAGGCGGTGGGATGGATCACCGGCGCGTGCTCGCCGAGCTTGTAGATGGCCATGGACGTCTCCGATTCCCCGTGAAGGCTTCCCAGCCGCATTACCCGCGCAACCGATCCGCCGCAAGGTTGCTGCGCGTTTGCCGGCCATGCCGAGTTTGATAGGCTGCGCGTCGGGCAATCGGGGGACTGCGATGGGGCTCACCCCACTACGCGTTTTGGCGATCATATGGGTAACCCTGGCGAGCGCCCTGCTATCGCTGCCGGCCGGCGCCCAACAGGCGGGAACGGTCAATTGCGGCAACGGCAACTACTGCCCGGCAGGCCATGCCTGCCTGCTCGGCGGACAGTGTGGGCGCGAAATCGAACATCCGCCGGGCGCGACGCGCATGTCGACCGGCAATTGGTGCGATCCCGGCTTTCACGAAGGCACAGTCAATCGCGGGCGCTGCGTTCCCGATGGTTACACCGAGTGCGGCGTCGGTGCCTGCCGACCCGGCACGACATGCTCGGCCGACGGCCAGTGCATCGGCGGACCGCCGGCGACAGGTCCGATGTGCGGCGGCGTTCAGTGCACCGCGGATCGAGCCTGCAGCAGCAACAACCGCTGCTACGACCCGGCGCGTTACAACGATTGCGGCAATGGCTCGATCTGCACCAAGTCGGCGGCGTGCGAGCAGCCCCAGGGCTGCGTCTACGTTGCTCCAGAGCGGATCCGTCAGACCCCCATCCGCTAAGTTCGTCATCGCGTACGGAGTTTCGACCATGGCCACCGATCTCGTCCGTCTGTCCGCCACCGAGGCGGTGGGTCTGCTGAAGAAGGGCGAGGTCTCGCCGCTCGAGCTGATCGACGCCGCTGAGAAACGCATCGGCGCGGTCGAGAAGGCGGTCAACGCGCTGCCGACACTGTGCCTCGATCGCGCGCGCGATCACGCCAAGAAGCTGATGGCCGGCCAGGGCCGCGAGGCCGAGGGCGAAGCCGGTTGGCTCGCCGGCCTGCCTGTCGCGATCAAGGATCTCACCGACGTCGCCGGCGTGCGCACGACCTACGGCTCGCCGATCTTCAAGGACCACGTGCCACCAAAATCGCATCCGCTGGTCGAGCGCATCGAGCGCAAGGGCGGCGTGGTGATCGCCAAGTCGAACACGCCGGAGTTCGGCGCCGGCGGCAACACCTTCAACGAGGTCTTCGGCCGCACGCTCAATCCGTGGAACACGTCGCTGACCTGCGGCGGCTCGACCGGCGGCGGCGCGGTGGCGCTGGCCACCGGCGAAGTCTGGCTGGCGCATGGCTCGGACCACGGCGGCTCGCTGCGCGGCCCGGCGACGCTCTGCTCGGTCGTCGGCATCCGCCCCTCGCCGGGCCGCGTCACCCGTGGCACCAGCAACAATTTGTTCTCGCCGATGTCGGTACAGGGACCGATGGCGCGCAACGTCGCCGACCTGGCGCTGTTCCTCGACACGATGGCGGGTTACTGCCCGCTCGATCCGCTGACCTTCGATGCGCCGGCCGTGTCCTTTGCCGATGCGGTGAAGGCGCCGGCGCGCAAGCTGCGCATCGCCTTCACCACCAACTACGGCGGCGCGCTGCCGGTCGAGCGCGAGACGCGGGAGATTTGCGCCAGGGAAGTCCGCCGCTTCGAGCAGGCCGGCTGCATCGTCGAGGAGGCCTTCCCCGAGCTCGGCCCCGTCGACGAGACCTTCCTTGCCCTGCGCTCGCAGGTGTTCCTGGTCGAGCGCGAGCTGCAGTTGCAGACCCACCGCGAGCTGTTGAAGCCCGACATCATTTGGAACACCGAGCGCGCCTTGCAGCAGGCGCCTACCGTGCTGGCCAAGGCTGATCGCGAGCGCGCCGCGCTCTATCGCCGCTTCGCCGAGTTCTTCACCAAGTACGACGTGCTGATCACACCCGGCGCCGCCACCCCGGCCTGGGACGTGATGCTCAAGGCGCGCGACGTGATCGACGGGGTGAAGCTCACCAACTACATCGCCGGCAGTGCGCTGACCTCGGCGATCACCCTGACCTCCTGCCCGGCGGTTTCGGTGCCTTGCGGC
>JAFAZJ010000230.1 GCA_019239835.1 Alphaproteobacteria bacterium
TTACCGGCGAAAAGATTCCTCGCTGCGCTCGGAATGACAGGTGACCTTAGGCCGGAAACGTCACGCTGGTCGCACCAAGGCCGGGGAAGATGGCCTCGACCTTGGCGCCGGGCTGGACGAACTGCAGGCCGACCCACGAGCCCGTCGTGACGACCTGACCGGCGTGAATGCCGCCGCGGCGCGCGACGACGTGCTTGGCGAGCCACTGCACCAGCCGCAACGGCGATCCGCCGGAAAGGCCGCCGATCTTGTCGACCAGCGGCTTGCCGTCGACGATCAGCTTCACCGGCTGCTTGGCATAGTCGTGCGTGCGCCAGTTGGCGAAGGACGGACCGATCACCAGCGCCTTGTTCATCTGGTTGTCGGAAAGCGCCCACAGCGGCGCGAGCGACTTGTAGTCGGCGAGCCGCGTGTCGACGACCTCCATCACCACATGCGCCGAGCCGATGGCGTCGAGCACCGCCTCGTCCGACGGCGCGCTGGTGATGTCGCGCGCGAAGCGGAACGCGACCTCGGCCTCGATGCCGAGCATCGCCATGCTGGCGGCCGGGAAGCTCGCGGGACCGTCGATCACGTGGCCCTTCAGCAGCGGCGCGCAGTTCGGCGTCGCCTCGGGAGACCTGGCGCCGGTCTTCCAGCCGTCGACCGGCCGGTAGCCGTTGGCCACCGCGTCCTGGATCGCATAGGCCTCGTCGTCGGTCGCAGGCGCCGGCCCCGTCGGTGTGAACTGGGTGTGCGTGAAACGCGCGCGCAGCAGGGCGACGGCGGCGGCGTGGATCTCGGTCGGTGTCATGAAAGGTCCTCCCGCTGTCAAGGCTATCGCATTCGACCTCATGCTGAGGAGGCCGCGTAGCGGCCGTCTCGAAGCATGGGCAACGGACACCGCATGTGTTGCCCACCCTTCGAGACGCGCCCTGCGGGCGCTCCTCAGGGTGAGGTCACGCGCCGATCAGCGCCGGACGCTTGTCCTTCCACGGCTTGGCCTGCTCGAGCTGGGCGGCCAGCCGGAACAGGCGCGCCTCGTCGCCGAAGGGGGCCACGAACTGGATGCCGATCGGCAGCCCCGAGGCGCTCCAGTGCAGCGGCACGCTCATCGCCGGATTGCCAGCGGCGTTGAACAGCGAGGTGAAGGCGATCGAGCGGTTGACGGCGACGAGATAGGCGTCGACGTCCTTGCTCGACAGCGACAGCACGCCCAGCTTCCAGGGCGGCGAGCACATGGTCGGCGTCAGCAGGATGTCGTGCTGCTGGAAGAAGCGCGCCACGACGCGGCCGACGCGATGCAGCACGGTGACCGCGCCGGCATAGTCGGCAGCGGTGTACTTCACGCCCAGCTCGGCCATCGACCAGGTCAACGGCTCGGCGTCGGTCGGCTGCAGCGTCTTGCCCAACGCCTTGGCGCGGCCGGCGAGCGTGGCGTAGACGTTGGCGGCGATCACGATGCGCGTGGCCTCGCGGAACTGGTTCACGTCGAACTCCGGACGCGCGACGCTGACGTTGTGGCCCAGCGACTCGCAGAGCTTGGCGGCGTCCTCGGTGCCCTTGCGGCATTCGGCATCGACCGGCTCGCCGTTCCATGGATCGACGCAGAGCGCGATCCTGAGCTTGCCGGGATCGCGGCCGACCTCGTCGAGGAACTTGCCCGACGGCGCCGGCGCAAAATAGGGATCGCCGACATCGGGGCCGTGTGACGCATCGAGCAGCGCGGCGCTGTCGCGCACGCTGATGCTGACGCAATGGCCCACCGCCTGGCCGCCCCAGCCTTCGCCGACATCCGGTCCGCTGGGATTGCGCGCGCGCGTGGGCTTCAGGCCGAACAGACCGCAGGCCGAGGCGGGGACGCGGATCGAGCCGCCGCCGTCGGTGGCATGCGCCATCGGCAGGATGCGTGCGGCGACGCAGGCGGCCGCGCCGCCGGACGAGCCGCCGGCGCTGTAGCCGAGATTCCACGGGTTGTGGCACGGCCCGTACATCGCCGGCTCGGTCGATGGCGCGAGACCCATCTCGGGCGAGGCCGACTTGCCGAAGGTGATGAGGCCGGCGGCGTGGTAGCGCGCGACGATGGTGGCGTCGTGTGGCGCTACGAAGTCAGCGAATAGCTTGCTCGAGCCGGTCGACAGCGTGCCCTTGTACGAGGCTCCGAGATCCTTCAGCAGGTAGGGCGCGCCCGACAGCGGGCCCGATGGCAGCTTCTCCTTGGCGAGCTTGCGGGCGAGCTCGTAGAGCGGGATGGTGATGGCGTTGAGCGCGCCATTGAGCTTTTCGGCGCGCTTGATGGCCTCCTCGAGCACCTCCGATGCCGTCACCTCGCGCTTCGCGATCATCGCGCTCAGCGCCATCGCATCCAGCTTCTCGTATTCCGCGATCGCCATTGTCCGATCCCCCTCTCAAGCAGGTACGGCGGCTGCTACCACGCCTCCGTGACCATCTCTTGATCGTTTGTGCAGTCAGCCCTTCTTTTCTGTCAGCGCCACGCCTTCGCTGAGCAGTGCGCTGACGTCGGTGTCGCTGTAGCCGGCTTCTTTCAGCACCGCCTTCGTATCGACGCCGAAGCGCTGCGGCTTCCTGCGCACGCCCGGTGGCGTGCGCGAGAGCTTGATCGGGTTGCCGACGTTGCGATAGCCGTCCTTCTCCCAGACCATGTTGCGGTGCTTGGTGTGCGGATGCTCCAGCACATCAGGCACCTCGAGCACGGCGCCCGACGGCACGCCGGCCAGCATCAGCTCCTCGGCGAAGGACTCGCCGTCGCGATCCTTGGTCAGCGCCGCGAGCTCGGCTTCCATCGCCGCCTTGTTGGCCAGGCGATCCTTGTTGGTCTTGAAGCGCGGATCGTCGGCCATGTCAGGCTTGCCCAGCATCTGGGTGAGCTTGCGGAACTGTGCGTCGTTGCCGGCGCCGATGACGATGTTGCGCCCCTTGGTCGGGAAGTTGGCGTAGGGCGCCAGGTTGCCGTGGCTGTTGCCGAACAGCTTGGGCTTCACGCCGCCCATCAGGTAGTTCGGCGCGTGCGGCTGATGCAGCGCGATGGCGCTGTCGTAGAGCGTCGCGTCGACGAACTGGCCCTTGCCCGAGTTCGAGCGCTCGAACAGCGCCATCAGGATGCCCATGCAGGCGTTCATGCCCGTCGACAGGTCGACGACAGGCACGCCGATGCGCACCGGCCCGCTGTCGGGCGCGCCGTTGACCGACACGAGTCCGGCCCAGGCCTGCACCATCGCGTCGTAGCCGGGATAGGCGCCCATCGGCCCGTCGCTGCCGAAGCCGGTGACGCGCGCGTGCACGAGGCGGGGAAACTTCTTCGACAGCACGTCTTCGTAGCCGATGCCCCATTTCTCCATGGTGCCGGCCTTGAAGTTCTCGATCAGCACGTCGGCGCTTTCGAGCAGCTTCAGCAGCACCGCGCGGCCCTTGGGCTTGGTGAGGTCGAGCGCGACGTTGCGCTTGTTGCGGTTGATGCCGGCGTAGTAGGCGGAGATGCCTTCGTCGTCGAAGGGCGGGCCCCACAGACGCGTCTCGTCGCCCTGCGGCGGCTCGATCTTGATCACCTCGGCGCCGTGGTCGGCCAGCATCTGCCCGCAATAGGGGCCGCCCAGCACGCGCGACAGATCGATCACCTTCAGCCCGGCCAGCGCGCCGGTCGCCTTCTCTTCTGCCATGTCCTCGGTTCCTGATGCGTATGCAGCCTTCGCTTACACGGCGCGTGCGCGCGGCGCTACAGTCGGGCTAGCGCCGCGGACGGGAGGAAGCGATGCAGGAACGCATGACAGGGAGCCTTTGGGTCAGTCGCTGCCTGTCCGCCGCCGCGCTCGCGCTGGCGATCGTCTCGCCGGCTTCTGCCGAGTGGACCAAGGATCAACGCGCGAAGTTCATCGGCGCGTGCGTCGACCGCTGCCTGTCGACGCCCAGTCTTTCCGACCGCAGCAAGGCCACCTGCCCGACATTCTGCGCCTGTACGGCCGACGAGGGCGAAAAGATCATGACGCCGGCGGATTTCGACGCGGTGGAGCGGGCGTCGGCCGAGGGCAGGACGACCGCGAAGGGAGCAGAGTGGGCGCAGCGGAATTTGAGCTGCCACACGCCTCCTTCGACCAGGTAACCATCAGCAACGGGAGCAACGACGATGCAGGAACGCATGATCGGGGACGCCAGGGTCACCCGCATCGAGGAGATCGCGGGGCCGGGCTTTCCCGCCGCCCAGTTCTTCCCCGAGTTCGACGCCGCGACCTTCAAGTCGCATGAGCACTGGCTGGCGCCGAGCTACTACTCGCCCGAGCTCGGCCGGCTGGTGCGCAGCATCCATAGCTGGGTGATCCGCATGAACGGGCTCACCATCCTGGTCGACACGTGCTGCGGCAACCACAAGCCGCGGCCGGGAATGCCGGGCTTCAACATGCTCGACACCGACTATCTCGATCGCTTGCGGTCAGCCGGCGTGCAGCCCGAGGAGATCGACCTCGTCTTGTGCACGCATCTCCATGTCGATCACGTCGGCTGGAACACGAAGCTGGAGAACGGCAAGTGGGTGCCGACCTTTCCCAAGGCGAAATACGTGATGTCGCGCCGTGATCACGCGTACTGGGCGGAAGCGGCCAAGAAGCCCGAGACCGAAGAGTACGAGCGCAACACCTACAACGACTCGGTGCTGCCGATCGTCGAAGCAGGGCTGGCCGAGATGGTCGATGGCGATCACGACCTGGGTCGCGGGCTGATGATCAACCCGTCGCCCGGCCACACGCCGGGACACGTCCACATCACGCTGGAGTCGAAGGGCAAGCGCGCGGTGTTCTCGGGCGACGCCTTGCACAACCCGGTGCAGGTGCCGCTGTGGCAATGGAACAGCCGCTTCTGCGAGGACACGACGACGGCGCGTCAGTCGCGCAACAAGATTCTCTCGCATTGCGCGCACGAGAACGCGCTGCTGATGCCGGCGCATTTCGGCTCGCCTTTCGCTGCGTTCATCAAGGCCAGGGGCGATGATTTCGAGCTGGACTGGGATCATGGCCCGCGGTGATCGGCTGAAAGGGCGCGTCGCGCTGGTGACTGGCGCGTCCTCGGGCATCGGCCGTGCCACGGCGCGGCGCTTCGCCGATGAAGGCGCCGTGGTGGTCGGCACCGACATCGCCGTGCCGGCGGCAAGCGAGGCCGCATCCATTGTCGGTGAAACAGGCTCTTTCCTGCCGCAGGATGCCGCGAGCGAAGCCGACTGGTCACGCCTCGAGAGCGAGATCCGGGGACGCTTCGGTCGTCTCGATATCCTGTTCAACAATGCCGGCACCAGCGGACCGGCCGATCCCGAGACCTGCACGCTCCAGGAGTGGCGCCGGGTGATGGCGGTGAACCTCGATGGCGTGTTCCTGGGCTGTCGCGCCGGGATCGCGCTGATGAAGGAGAAGGGCGGGGCGATCGTCAACGTATCGTCCTGCGCTGCCTATGGCGGTTTCCCGTTATCCGTGCATTACGGGGCGAGCAAGACGGCAGTGCGCCAGTTCAGCAAGAGCGTGGCGCTGCATTGCGCCGCCAAGGGCTATGCGATCCGCTGCAACTCGATCCATCCCGGCCCGACCATGACCGGACTGATGAAAGCCAGCATCGCCCGCGCTCCGAGCGAAGCCGAGGGCCGCGCGCGCTGGATGGCGCAGACGCCGATGGGGCGCTTCGCCGAGCCGGAGGAGATGGCATCGCTCGTCACCTGGCTTGTGTCGGACGAGGCGACCTACGTCACCGGCGCGGAGTTCGTCTCTGACGGCGGCATGACCGCCGGGATGGGCGCAGGCTGATCTCAAGGGGGCGGGAATGCGCGACTATCACGAGGCCTGCAGGTCATTTTCGATCGAGGACTTTGCTCGCGAAGTGCTGGGAGCGTCGCTCGACTCCGAGTTGAACGCCTATGTTCTTTGCTGCGCGCGCTGGGCGGACAGCGATCGTGTCGCTTTGCGCTGGATGGGAGGCGATGGCCAAAAGCGCGACGTGACATATCGCGAGTTCGATGCGGCGTCGGCGCGCTTCGCCAACCTGCTGAAGGCCCGCGGCATCAAGGCGGGAGACGTGGTCGCCGGCATGCTGCCGCGAATTCCGGAGATCCTGGTGGCGGTGCTCGGAACCTGGCGGATCGGTGCGGTCTATCAGCCGTTGTTCACCGCCTTTGGTGCAGCGGCGGTGCAATCGCGCGTTGTCGATCCCGGCGGCAGCGGCGCAAAGCTCATCGTGGTTGATGCCGCGAATCGCAGCAAGCTCGACGAGGTGCCGGACTGCCCGCCTGTGCTGACATGGCGTCGCGGCGCGGCGGCGCGAGCGACGGACGGGGATTTCGAGGCCGAGATGGCGGTGCAATCCGCAGATTGCCCGCCGGTGATGCGTCGGCGCGATGATCCCTTCGTCATCCTGTTCACCTCGGGCACGACGGGAAAGCCCAAGGGGATTGCCTATCCGCTGTTCGCGTTTTTGCAATTCGCGATGTACATGCGCGCCGGTCTCGATCTGCAGGAGAGCGATATCTACTGGTGCTTCGCCGATCCCGGTTGGGCGCTGGGCATGATCGGTACGCTGACCGCGCCCTTGCTGCTGGGCTGCACGACGGTGATGTACGAAGGCCCGTTCTCGGTCGAGTCGACCGTGAACGTGGTCAAGGAGCTCGGCGTCACCAGCATGGTAGCGGCGCCAACGGTGTTTCGAATGATGCGGGTGGCCGGCGCGGAAGCAGTCGCCCCGATGCGCGGCGCGCTCCGCGCGATCGCGAGCGGCGGCGAGCCGCTGAATCCCGAGCTCAACCGTTGGGCGGCGGACGCGCTGGCGGCACCGATCCACGAGATTTACGGGCAGAGCGAGATGGGTGTGAATTTCATGAACCATCACGGGCTCCGCCATGAGGCGAGGGTCGGCAGTGTTGGCCTCGTCAGTCCAGGCATGAGCTACGCCATACTCGATGACGCGCTCAACCCGGTGCCGCAGGGACAGACCGGCGTGCTGGCGATCGACCGTAGCGCTTCACCGCTGTTCTTCTTCACTGGCTACTGGAAAGCGCAGACGCCCAGCTTCCAGGGCAAGTGGTACCTGACCGGCGACGTGATGAAGCAGGACGAAGATGGCTATCTGTACTTCAACGGTCGCAACGACGACATCATCACCTCGGCCGGATACCGGATCGGGCCATCGGATGTCGAAAACATCCTGATCGAGCACGAGTCGGTGGCCGAGGCCGCGGTGGTGGGCAAGCCGGACCCGGAACGCACGGAAATCGTCAAGGCCTTCGTCGTGCTGCGGGGCGACTACGAGGCCACGGAGGCACTGGCGGACGAGTTGCGGCAACTGGTGCGACGACGTTTGTCGACACATGCCTATCCGCGCGAGATCAGCTTCGAGACGGAGCTGCCGAAGAACCCCGCCGGCAAGGTGCTGCGATACGTGCTGCGGCAACGGGCGTGATGCGGCCGAAATCCATGGCAAAACACCGGATCTATACGACCAGCTTCGCGAGCGTTTATCCCCACTACGTTGCGAAGGCGCAGAAGAAAGGGCGCACGAAGGCGGAGGTCGATCAGATCATCGCCTGGTTGACGGGCTACGGCCCGAAGGCGCTGCAAACCCAACTGGAGAAGCAGACCGACTTCGAAACATTCTTTGCCAAGGCGCCGAAGATCAACCCATCGCGTGCCCTGATCACAGGCGTGATCTGCGGCGTGAGGGTGGAGGAAATCCAGGAGCCGACCATGCGAGAGATCCGCTACCTGGACAAACTCATCGACGAGCTGGCGCGCGGCAAGGCGATGGACAAGATCCTGCGCAAGACTTGAGTGCCTGCGGGGCGGTCATCGACTGCAAGCCGATGACGCGCTCCCCTGATCCGGCCTCAAGCCACCAGAAGACGAATCACTTGCCCTTCCAGTTGGGCTTGCGCTTCTCGGCGAAGGCGCGCGGTCCCTCGACGGTGTCCTCGCTGCGGGTCATGGCGACGAACGAGGGATAGTTGAGATTGCGCATCGACATCTCGGTGGCCGGCACGTCGAGCGAGCGCATCACCACCTGCTTGGTGGCGCGGATGCTCATCGGTGAACACTCGAGGATCTGCCGCGCCCAGTCCTTGGCCTCGTCCATCAGCTTGGCCTGGGGGACCACCTTGGTGACGAAGCCCAGCTCGTAGCCTTCCGCCGCCGAGACGTGACGGCCGGTGAGCATCATGCCCATCGCCTTCTTCAGCGGGATCTGCCTGGACAGGCGCTGCATGCCGCCGGCACCGGCCGCCAGGCCGACGCGCGGCTCGGGCAGCGCGAAGCGCGCGTTCTCCGACGCGATGATGATGTCGCAGGCCAGCGCGATCTCGAAGCCGCCACCCATCGCCACGCCGTTGACCGCGGCGATCACCGGCTTGTCGAGGTCGAAGCGGTTGGCCAGGCCACCGAAGCCCTTGGGCGGCCCGTGCGGGCGCTTGCCCGTCGTGCGCTGGAGTTCGGCGTGATATTTCAGATCGTTGCCGGCGCTGAAGGCCTTGTCGCCGGCGCCGGTGATGATCGCTACCCACATTTCCGGATCGGCGGCGAACTCGTCGAAGATGTCGCCGAGCTCCTGGTTCGCCATCGGATGGCAGGCGTTGTAGACCTCGGGCCGGTTGATCGTGACGATCAAGAGCCGCCCGTCCTTCTCGACCTTGCTGTACTCGCCCATCGCACTTCCCTCCGCATGATGCCGGCCCGAATTTGCGTCCTCAGCGGCGCTCACGGTCAAGGGGCAAGGTTCGCGGCGCGGTACTGCGGCATCGGGTCCGGGACGGCCCAATCGGCCGACTTCGCCTTGAGCCGCGGGGTTCTTGCGTGTAGGTTGCTGACAACAGCGTAAGCGTTCAAAAAACTAAATGATTTCCGGGAATTGATGATGTCGAAGGATCGGTCACGCGCCGTCCTTGCGATCCTTGTTGCGCTGCCATTGTGGGCGGCCGCAGGAACCGCGAGCGCCACGGACGCCCCTTCTGTTGCGGATGTCGGTGCTGGCATCGACTACACGCTGCAGCCGCCCGCCAATACGGCCCCCGTCGAAGTCGGCGCCGCCAATGCCATCGATCTCCTCACGCGGCCGATCACGAGGGCGCTGCCGGCAGCGCGTCCCGCGCTGCAGGCGCTCGTCCCCAGCCTGACATCAGGCTGGCGGGGGCTTCGTTTGCCCAATGCCGTCGACAGCGCCGCTCTCGCCACGTCCCGCTCGTCCGACGAGTGGGTGTCGAAGTCGCCTTCGTACAAGGGTCCAAAACCCTATGTGCGCTTCAGTGAAGAGGAGCGCGTGCTGGGTTTGTCGTTCAAGATACAGCCTCCGCCGCAAGCCCCTGAAGTGGCCTCTCCGAGCCTCTGACGCGAGCCCGGCGGATGGGCCGAAAAATCCGCCAGATCAATGCGCTACTGGTGACATAGAGACGACTGTGGCTTTGCCGCCACAGCTTCGGCCAAACCGCCGTGGCCCGGTTGCTAGGTACTCAATCTGGTATATAGTCCGGGCGAGGGTTGGTGATGCTCCCGTCAGCCAACTTCGAGCCAGTTGTGAAGACCTTTAGAGAGGGGATCCAAATGAAGACGAAGGTCGGGGCTGTAGTGGCTGCGGCTCTTATCGCCGCTCCCTTGGCGGCGAATGCGCAGAACCTGTCGCCCGGTTTCTACGTTGGTGTCGAAGGCGGTCTGAACTTTGTCCATAACCTGAACACCAACATCGCTGGCCAGACCAACAGCCCGCGCGTTGGCTGGATGATCGGCGGCGTCGTCGGTTATGATTTCGTCGGCCCGCGCGTCGAACTCGAAATCCCGTACCGTCGCAACTCCGTGAACTCGAACTACGGCCAGACCAAGGTCGAGTCGATCGCGGCGATGGTCAACGTGCTGTACGACTTCTTCCCGCAGAGCATGATCTCGCCGCACCTCGGTGCCGGTGTCGGTATCGCCCGCGTGACGCAGTCGTCGACCGAGTTTGCCTACCAGGGCATCGCCGGTCTGAGCGCGGTGTTCGCCGACAGCTTCCGCGTGTCGCTGGACTACAAGTTCTTCGGCACGACGAACCCGAGCTTCGCTGGTGCCAGCTATCGCTACCTGAACCACTCGGCGATGCTGACCCTGGCCTACAAGTTCGGCGCCCCGGCCGCCGCGGCACCGCCGCCGCCGGAGCCGCAGCGCCAGGGCAACGCCTACATGGTGTTCTTCGACTTCGATCGGTCGAACATCACGGCGACCGCGGCCGAGACGATCCGCAAGGCCGCGGCTGACGCCAAGGCCGGTCAGAAGACCCGCATCGGCGTCACTGGACACGCCGACCGCGCCGGCTCGGATGCCTACAACATGGCGCTGTCGCTGCGCCGCGCCAACGCCGTCAAGGACCAGCTGGTCCGCGAGGGCATCCCGGCGGCCAACATCACGGTCGTGGGCCGTGGCGAGAGCCAGCCGCTGGTGCAGACGACCGACGGTGTGCGCGAGCCGCAGAACCGCCGCGTCGAAATCGTCCTGCAGTAAAAAACGGCAGGGCATGTAGAATCATTGGGAACGGCCAGCGTAGCTGGCCGTTTCATTTTGGTCGCACCTCCCGAGAATCACGTTTCACAGCGGTGAATTCCGTTGGTTGATGCTCAGGGAAGTGCTACAAAAATCGAGTTACCGATCATTTTGGGGGCTATCGATGAAGAAGCTGATCCTGGCTGCCGCGGCGCTGATGTTTGTCGCCGCTTGCGAAGACACTCCGCCGCCGCCGGCGACCACCACGGGTGGCGCTGCCGTGAAGCAGTACATGGTGTTCTTCGATTTCGATCGTTCCAACATCACGGCGCAGGCTGCTGCGACGATCAAGCAGGCCGCTGATGCCGCCAAGATGGCGGGCACCTCGGGCCGTACGGCCAACGACTGCGCCGCTGACGCCCGCCGTCGTGGCATCGAGGGCGAGGCGCTCAAGGCCTTCGTCGCTCAGTGCACGGGCGCGGTCACCCGTATCGCCGTCACCGGCCACACGGACACCTCGGGTTCGGCGACCTACAACATGGCGCTGTCGCTGCGTCGTGCGAACGCCGTGAAGGACGCGCTGGTCCGCGAGGGCATCCCCGCGGCGGCGATCGGCGTCACCGGCAAGGGCGAGACCCAGCTGCTCGTGCAGACCGGCGACAACGTCAAGGAGCCCCAGAACCGTCGCGTCGAGATCGTGCTGCAGTAAGCACTCTCAACGTGTCCTGAGCTACGGCCGGCGCAAGCCGGCCGTTTGCTTTTGGGCCTCTGCATCCCATGAAAAACGCGGGCCACCAGGGCCCGCGTTTCGTTTGTCGGCGATGCTGTGTGAGGCTCAGCGCTTCGGCGGCGGCTGGATGCACGGCTTGGTGCTGTGGTCCGCCGCGTTGTCGTAGAGCGGCGGCACGGCGGCGAGCTGCGTCGTCGAGGGCTGCAGCGCCCAGCGATACGCTTCGCGTGCGTCGTTGCAGAAGCCCGGATAGCTCGCCGCGCGCGTGCCCGCCTTGTTGGCGATGTCGGTGACGAAGCTGTTGATGTTGATGCCGCGCTTGCGCAGCAGCGTCTGCAGGTCGCGGCCGTTGGCGTTCAGATCGCTGCTGAACTTGCTGGCGAACTGGTTGTACTCGGGAGTCATGTTGCAGGCGCGCGCGGCGTAAGCGAGCTCCTGCTGCAGGATGCGGCCCCGCACCGTCTGGGCTTCCGACTCGTTGAGGCACTGGCCGCGGCCCGGCGAAGCGGTCGCCACCGCCATGACCTTGGCATAGGCGGTCGACGGCGGCGGCGGTGCGGCCGGCTTGGGCGGTGCACACGCGGCAAGCGAAGCAACGGCCATCACCACGAGGCCGGGACGAGTCCAGACGGTCATGCGCAAATTCCTATCGATTGTCAGACTGATGACGAGAAGGGCGGCGGACTATAGCAAAGCGTCTTGGCAGTACCAGTCGAATTACACCGTTCCCCGCATCAGCGCGGCCCGCACCAGCGGCAGGCGATCATTGCCGAAATACATGTCTATCCCGTTGATATACATAGTGGGACTGCCAAAGCCGCCGCGCGCGATCAGCTCGTCGGTGTTGGCCTTCAGCCGGTCCTTGCACGCTTGCTCGCCAATGCGGGCAAAGAATTCGGCACGATCAAAACCCACGCGCGTCAGGATGCTGTCGATCACCGCGTCTTGGGAGATGTCACGATCCTCGCCCCAATAGGCCTCGAAGACGGCCCGTGCGTAGGGCACCAGCTGACCGCGCTCGATTGCCACGAAGCAGCCGCGCATGCATTTGACGCTGTTCACCGGAAACACCGTGGGCGGCATCTTGATGCGCAGACCGTAGAGCCGCGCCCAGTCGGCGAGGTCCTTGAGCATGTAGCCGGCCTTGCGCGGGTTGGGATTGGCGCGGCTTTGATAGACCGTGTCGTTGACCGTGTTGAAGACGCCGCCGACCAGGATCGGCTTCCACTCGATGGCGACGCCGAGTTCCTCGGCGATCGGCTGCACGGCGTGGAAGGCGAGATAGGTCCACGGGCTGGAGCAGTCGAAGAAGAACTCGAGGCGTGCGGCCATGTCTGGTCCCCGGTGGAGCGGCGCGACCCTGCCATCGCCTCGCCGCGATGTCGATGCTAGGATTCCCCACGCGATCGGGAGTGTCCTGCATGTTGTTTCGAGCCTTCCTGCCGATCCTTGCCCTGCTGGCGCTGGCCGCCTGCGAGACCACGCCGCCGGCGGCACCACCGCAGCCGCCGGTGCAGCCGCGCGACGAGCCGCCGGCGCATGTCGTGTTCTTCGACAAGGGCAGCATCCAGATCAACCCCACCGGTATCGCCACGATCAAGCAGGCCGCTGTCGAGGCCAAGAAGCCGGGCGTGAAGTCGGTCGATGTCACCGGCCACACCGACCGCTCCGGCAGCGACCGGGTCAACAACGCGCTGTCGCTGCGTCGTGCACGCCTGGTGCGCGACCGGCTGATCCGCGAAGGCGTGCCGGCGGCACTGATCACCGCGCGTGGCCTGGGCGAGAGCAAGCCGTTCATGCAAACCGAGGACGGCGTCGGCCAGCCCGAGAACCGACGCGTCGAGATTCTCATCACCCGCTGATCTTTTTGCGACGGCCGGCGTCTCGCCGGCACATTTTCAAATCGGCCGGCACGTTGGTCATCAGCGGCGGCTCGACGCCCCCGCGCAGCGATAGGCGAATACACGCTCATTTGCTACAGTGCCGACCGTGTGGCGCCGACGGGCGGCGTTGGGGAGGTGACATTGACCGGCTTTACGATCTTCATCCTCGTCCTGGTGCTGTTCGCTGTCCTGCTGCTGTTCCTCGGCGTCAAGCAGGTACCGCAGGGCTGGAACTACACCGTCGAACGCTTCGGCCGCTTCACCGCCACGCTGACTCCCGGCCTGCGCTTCCTGGTGCCCTTCGTCGACAGCATCGGCAAGAAGGTCAACGTGCAGGAATCGGTCCTCGACATCCCGCAGCAGCAGGTGATCAGCAAGGACAACGCCATCGTCACCGTCGACGCGGTGGCCTTCTACCAGGTGATCGACGCCGCCAAGGCCGCCTACGAGGTGCGCGACCTGGTGCAGGGCATCACCAACCTGTCGCTCACCAATATCCGCAACGTCATGGGCAACATGGCGCTCGACGACGTGCTGTCGCGACGCAACGAGATCAACGACACGCTGCTCTCGGTGATCGACCACGCGACCAACGCCTGGGGCGTGAAGGTGCTGCGCGTCGAGCTCAAGGACATCGTGCCGCCACAGGACATGGTGCAGACCATGGCGCGCCAGATGAAGGCAGAGCGCGAACGGCGCGCCGTGATCCTCGAGGCCGAGGGCATCCGCCAGGCGCAGATCACCCGCGCCGAGGGCGAGAAGCAGGCGGCGATCCTGCAGGCCGAAGGCCGCCGCGAGGCCGCCTTCCGCGACGCCGAGGCGCGCGAGCGCTCCGCCGAGGCCGAAGCCAAGGCGACCGAGGTGGTGACCGCGGCGATCGGCGCCGGCGGCTCGCAGGCGATCAGCTACTTCCTCGGCCAGAAATACGTCGACGCGCTGCAGGCCATGGGCGCCTCGAACAACAGCAAGGTGTTCTTCCTGCCGGTCGAGGCGACCGGCATCATGGGCACCCTGGGCGGCATCGCCGAGCTGGCCAAGGAAGCGCAGGCGCGCGCCGCGCAGGGCATGACCGCGTTGCCGGCGCCGGCGGCTTCGGGTGCCGGCGTGCCGGCGCGGCCGTCGGGTCCGTGGACGCAGCCGTAAGGTCATAACGAGGGGGGACATCGATGTCGGGCTTCACCGTCGAATTCTGGCATTGGTTCGCGCTCGCGGGCGTGCTGCTGCTGCCCGAGATGATGATGCCCGGTGTGGCGTTCCTGTTCCTGGCGATCGGCGCCTTCGTCACCGGCGTCTTCAAGCTGGTCTGGCACGCAGCGCCGCTGGATGCCCAGCTCGGCGTCTTCGCGGTGGTCAGCATCGCCGCCTTCGCCGGCATGCGCAGCTGGATCCGCCAGATCTTCAAGGTGCGCGAAGGCGACAAGCTCAACGAGCGCGGCGGCCAGCTGGTCGGCACGACGATCACGCTCAGCGATGCGATCCGCAACGGCGAAGGCCGCGTGCGCGTGGGCGACGGCAGCTGGAACGTCAACGGGCCGGACATGGCGAGCGGCGCGCGCGTGCGCGTGATCGCCGTCGACGGCGCGACGCTCAAGGTCGAGCCGGCGCCTTAGGTCTTTTCTCCCTCTCCCCGCGAGCGGGGAGAGGGAGTTAAACCCCGAACAGCGCGGCGCGGCGGAAGCGTAGCGATACCGTATCGCCCGGCTTCAGCCGATCGGCGTCGTGCAGGTGGTGGGCCTGCTCGACATCGACGGTCGTGCCGTCGGTCAAGGTGATCTCCAGCGCGGCGACGGGGCCGGCCAGGCTGACAGTGCGCACCGTGGCGCTGCCGTCGCCGGCGCGGATCGCCGAGACATCGTGCGGCCGCACGAAGAGCGTTGCCTTGCCGGTCTCGATATGCTGGCCGTCGAGCTTGTCGACGATGATGCCCGGCAGCTTCAGCTTGCCGGCAACGACCTCGACCGGGATGCGGTTGGCCTCGCCGAGGAAGTCGTAGACGAAGGCGTTGGCCGGATTGGCGTAGACCGCCTCCGGCGTACCGATCTGCTCGATGCGGCCCTTGCCCATCACCACCACGCGGTCGGCCAGCTCGAGCGCCTCTTCCTGGTCGTGGGTGACGAACAAGGTGGTCATGCCGAGCTGCTCGTGCAGGTGCCGCAGCCAGCGCCGCAACTCCTTGCGCACCTTGGCGTCGAGCGCGCCGAACGGTTCGTCGAGCAGCAGCAACGACGGCTCGATGGCGAGCGCACGCGCCAGAGCCACGCGCTGGCGCTGGCCGCCGGAGATCTGGTGCGGATAGCGCGCGCCGAGGTCGCCGATCTGCACCAGCGTCAGCAGGTTGGCGACGCGTGCCTTGATCTCGGCCTCAGGTGGACGCTTGCCCCGGCGCTGCACGCGCAGCCCGAAGGCGATGTTCTCGGCCACGGTCATGTGGCGGAACAGCGCGTAGTGCTGGAAGACGAAACCGATATGGCGGTCGCGCACGCTCTGCCCGATGGCGTCCTCGCCGTCGATGTGCAACGTCCCGGTGTCGGGCCACTCCAGCCCCGCGATGATGCGCAGCAGGGTGGTCTTGCCCGAGCCCGAGGGACCGAGCAGTGCGATCAGCTCGCCCTTGGCGACCGCGAGGTCGATGTCGTGCAGCGCCACCGCCGTGCGGAAGGTCTTGCCGATGCCCTTGAGCTCGATGGTCATGAAGGGTCCATCTCAGCGCGAGGTCGGGCGAGCAGGTGCAGGCGTGTTCCACTCCAGAATCGCCTTGCCCAGCAAGGTGAGCAGCGCCAGGAAGGCGAGCAGCGAGGCGACGGCGAACGAGGCGACGAAATTGTACTCGTTGTAGAGGATCTCGATGTGCAGCGGGATGGTGTTGGTCTCGCCCCTGATGTGGCCGGAGACCACCGACACCGCGCCGAACTCGCCCATGGCGCGGGCGTTGCACAGCAGCACGCCGTAGAGCAGGCCCCAGCGGATGTTGGGCAGGGTGACGCGGCGGAAGGTCTGCCAACCCGAGGCGCCCAGCGCCAACGCTGCCTCCTCGTCGTCGGTGCCCTGTTCCTGCATCAGCGGGATCAGCTCGCGTGCGACGAAGGGGAAGGTGACGAACATCGTCGCCAGCACGATGCCGGGAATGGCGAACATGATCTTGAAGTCGTGCTCCGAGAGCCATGGGCCCAACCAGCCCTGCAGGCCGAACAGCAGCATGTAGATCAGGCCGGCGATCACCGGCGACACCGAGAACGGCAGGTCGATCAGGGTGGTCAGCACGCTCTTGCCGGGGAACTCGAACTTGGTGATCGCCCAGGCGGCGGCGACGCCGAAGACCAGGTTGGTGGGTACGGCGATCACTGCGACCGTCAGCGTGAGCTTGATGGCGTCGAGCGCCGTCGGCTCGATCAGGGCGGCGATGTAGGGCTCGATGCCGCGCCGGAAGGCCTCGACGAAAACGCTGACCAGCGGCAGCACGACGAACACCGCGATGAAGGCCAGCGCGATGCCCAGCAGCAGCACGCGCACCAGCAGCGGTTCGGCGCGCACATCGGCATGGCGGCGGCGGGCGGCCATGGCTCAGTGCTCCTGGTAGCGCCGGGACCAGCGCTGCAGGAGGTTGATGCCCAGCAGCATGGCGAAGGACAGCAGCAGCATGACCGCGGCGATCGCGGTGGCCTGGCCGTAGGCGTATTCCTCCAGCTTGATGACGATCAGCAGCGGCGCGATCTCCGACACCATCGGCAGGTTGCCGGCGATGAAGATCACCGAGCCGTACTCGCCCACGGCGCGCGCGAAGGCCAGCGCGAAGCCGGTCGCCAACGCGGGAAACAGCGTCGGCAGTATGACGCGGCGGATGGTCTGC
>JAFAZJ010000311.1 GCA_019239835.1 Alphaproteobacteria bacterium
GAGGGCGCGATCTTGATCTTCTCGCCGGTCCTGGGATTGCGGCCTTCGCCGCCCTTGCGCTTGGTAGCGTAGAAGGTCCCGAAGCCCACCAGCATCACCTTGTCCTTCTTGCGCAGGGCCTTGGTGATCACGTCGAACATCGCCTCGATCGCCGCCGCAGCCTCCGTCTTGGCCAATCCCGCGTTGTTGGCGACGGCAACGACGAGATCATTCTTGTTCATGGAGGAGCCTCACCGACTGGCACTGCGCGGGGAGCAAAATCTAAGACCCAAGGCGCGGTCCCGTCAATGCGGCATATACCAGATATGGGGCGGACAGAGCACCCGCCACCCCTATATGCGCCCCAAAAACAGACGGGCCGCCCCGTGGGGCGGCCCGCAACATTCGACCCTCCGAAGAGGCGGATTAGTGCGTGGTAACGCCTTCGACGTCCTCGGTCGAGGCCGGACGGACCGGCTCGTTGTCCGAATCGTCCTTCCACTCGATCGGCGTCAGCGGCGCGGCCAGGGCCCGAGCCAGAACCTCGTCGACCGTCGTGACCGGGACGATCTCCAGTCCCTTCTTCACGTTGTCGGGAATCTCGGCGAGATCCTTCTCGTTCTCCTTCGGGATCAGCACGGTCTTCAGGCCACCGCGCAGGGCGGCGAGCATCTTCTCCTTCAGACCGCCGATCGGCAGCACGCGGCCGCGCAGGCTGATCTCGCCGGTCATCGCCACGTCGCGCCGCACCGGGATGCCGGTGAGCACCGAGACGATCGACGTGCACATCGCCACGCCGGCTGACGGGCCATCCTTCGGCGTCGCGCCTTCCGGCACGTGCACGTGGATGTCCTTGCGCTCGAACGCCGTCGGCTTGATGCCGAACGACACCGCGCGCGAGCGCACATACGAGCGCGCCGCCTGGATCGACTCCTGCATCACGTCGCCGAGCTTGCCGGTGATCGTCATGCGGCCCTTGCCGGGAAGCATCACGGCCTCGATCGACAGCAGCTCGCCGCCGACCTCGGTCCACGCCAGGCCGGTGGTGACGCCCAGCAGATCCTCGGCCTCGACCTCGCCGAAACGGAAACGACGAACGCCCGCGAACTTGTCGAGGTTCTTCGGCGTGACTTTCACCTTGGTGACCCCCTCCATGAGGATCTCCTTGGTGACCTTGCGCGCGACGTTTGCCAGCTCACGCTCGAGGTTCCGGACGCCGGCCTCGCGCGTGTAGTAGCGGATGATGTCGCGCACCGCCTTGTCGGTGATTTCGACCTCACCGTCCTTCAGGCCTGCCGCCTCGATCTGCTTGGGCAGCAGATGCTTGCGCGAGATCTCGACCTTCTCGTCCTCGGTGTAGCCGGCGAGACGGATCACCTCCATGCGATCCAGCAACGGCTGCGGCATGCGCAGGGTGTTGGCCGTGGTGATGAACATCACATCGGAAAGGTCGTAGTCGACCTCGAGGTAATGGTCGTTGAACGTGTTGTTCTGCTCGGGGTCGAGCACCTCAAGCAACGCAGCCGACGGGTCGCCCCGCCAATCGGCGCCGAGCTTGTCGATCTCGTCGAGCAGGATCAGCGGGTTCGACGACTTAGCCTTCTTCATCGACTGCACGATCTTGCCCGGCATCGAGCCGATATACGTGCGCCGATGGCCGCGGACCTCAGCCTCGTCCCGCACACCGCCCAGCGACATGCGCACGAAGTTGCGGCCCGTCGACTTGGCGATCGACTTGCCCAGCGACGTCTTGCCGACTCCAGGCGGGCCGACCAGGCAGAGGATCGGGCCCTTCATCTTCTCCATGCGCTGCTGCACGGCGAGGTACTCGAGGATGCGCTCCTTGACCTTCTCGAGGCCGTGGTGATCGGCATCGAGGATCTGCTGCGCGCCCTTGAGGTCCTTCTTGATCTTCGTGCGCTTCTTCCACGGGATCGACAGCATCCAGTCGAGGTAGTTGCGCACCACTGTGGCTTCGGCCGACATCGGGCTCATGGTGCGAAGCTTCTTCACTTCGGCCATGGCCTTCTCACGCGCCTCCTTGGAGAAGCGCGTCTTCTTGATTCGCTTCTCGAGCTCACCAACCTCGTCGCGGCCGTCCTCGCCCTCGCCCAACTCCTTCTGGATCGCCTTGAGCTGTTCGTTGAGGTAGTACTCGCGCTGGGTCTTCTCCATCTGCCGCTTCACGCGGTTGCGGATCTTCTTCTCGACCTGCAGGACGGAGATCTCGCCTTCCATCAGGCTGTAGATCTTCTCCAGGCGGCCGGCGACCGAATCGATCTCCAGCAGCGCCTGCTTGTCGGCGATCTTCAGCGCCAGGTGGGCAGCAATGTTGTCGGCGAGCTTGGCCGGATCGTCGATCTTGTTGATCGAGACCACGACTTCCGGCGGCACCTTCTTGTTGAGCTTGACGTACTGCTCGAACTCGCCGGCGACAGTGCGCGCCAGCGCCTCGACCTCGGCAGCCGGAGTCGGCTTCTCCTCGAAGACCTCGGCATAGGCCTCGAAGAAATCCTTGCGGTCGGTGAAATCGGTGATGCGCGCACGACGGCCGCCCTCGACCAGCACCTTCACGGTGTCGTCGGGCAGCTTCAGCAGCTGCAGCACGGTGCCAATGGTGCCGACACGGTGAATGTCGTCAGTGGTCGGGTCGTCCTGGCCGGCGTTCTTCTGGGCGACGAGCAGGATCTGCTTGTCGTCCTTCATGACGTCCTCGAGCGCACGGACGGATTTCTCGCGTCCGACGAAAAGGGGAACGATCATGTGGGGGAAAACCACGATGTCCCTCAACGGTAACACCGGGAACAACGACCCTCGGGGGAGCGTACTCATGAGAGGCCTCGCAAGACATGGGCATGGGCCCGAATGGATTCACCGCGCAGGCTTCGTCGATCGAACGCAAACGCCGCTAGCACATCCGTCCACAACGGATAGATGGCCCCGGCCCTATTGCGTTCAAGCGCCGGTCACTTGCGCGTAACGCGCCAGTCATACCCGTCCCGTCGGCGCCGCCCTCCCTGGACGACCGGCCGGACAAGACGGGGTCGTTATGCCCCTTGGGCCGGCGCCTCGATCTCGCGCCGGTCGCTATAGGTGTAAAGCGGCTGGGCCCTGCCCTCGACCACCTCGCGGTTGACGACGACTTCGTCGACGCCATCGAGGCTGGGCAGGTCGTACATGGTGTTCAGCAGAATCGCTTCCATGATCGAGCGCAGGCCGCGTGCACCGGTCTTGCGGGCGATCGCCCGGTGGGCGATGCCGCGCAGGGCGTCGTCGGTGAACTTCAGCCGGATGCGCTCCATCTCGAACAGGCGGCCGTACTGGCGGACCAGCGCGTTCTTGGGCTTGGTCAGGATCTCGACCAGCGCCTGCTCGTCGAGATCGTCGAGCGTCGCCACGACCGGCAGACGACCGACGAACTCCGGGATCAGGCCATACTTCAGCAGATCCTCAGGCTCGAGATCGCGCAGCACCTCGCCGGTGCGGCGCTCATCCGGACCGCGCACCTCGGCGCCGAAGCCGATCGAGGTGCCCTGGCGGCGCTGGGCGATGATCTTCTCCAAGCCGGCGAAGGCGCCGCCGCAGATGAACAGGATGTTGGTCGTATCGACCTGCAGGAACTCCTGCTGCGGATGCTTGCGGCCACCCTGCGGCGGCACGGAGGCGATCGTGCCCTCCATGATCTTCAGCAGGGCCTGCTGCACGCCCTCGCCCGACACGTCGCGGGTGATCGAGGGGTTGTCCGACTTGCGACTGATCTTGTCGACCTCGTCGATATAGACGATGCCGCGCTGCGCCCGCTCGACGTTGTAGTCGGCGCTCTGCAGCAGCTTCAGGATGATGTTCTCGACGTCCTCGCCGACATAGCCGGCTTCGGTAAGCGTCGTGGCATCGGCCATGGTGAACGGCACGTCGAGCATGCGCGCCAGGGTCTGGGCGAGCAGGGTCTTGCCCGAGCCGGTGGGGCCCAGCAGCAGGATGTTCGACTTGGCGAGCTCGACGTCGTTGTTCTTCTGCGCGTGGTTGAGGCGCTTGTAGTGGTTATGGACAGCGACGGAGAGGACCTTCTTGGCGTAGTCCTGCCCGATCACGTAGTCGTCGAGGACCTGACGAATCTCGCGCGGCGTCGGCACGCCGTCCTTCGACTTCACCAGGGTGGACTTGTTCTCCTCCCGGATGATGTCCATGCAGAGTTCGACGCACTCGTCGCAGATGAATACGGTCGGACCTGCGATAAGCTTGCGGACCTCGTGCTGGCTCTTGCCGCAGAAGCTGCAGTACAGCGTGTTCCGCGAGTCACCGCCGGTCTTGTTGGTGGCCATGGGACCCGGTTCCTCTACATCTGGCCGCTGAGGGCAGCAGCCGAAATAATGTTAGTCCCCGCAGCCGGGTACGCACAATATCTAAATATGGTGTGTCCTGCTGCGGAAACCCGCCATAAACCGTGTACGGTCTCCTCATTCCTGAGGCAAAGACCGTGCCGTGAGCCCTTGCTCAGGCTGCTTTGACTTCGCTCGGTGGCGCCGGCCGCTTATCCACAACCTGGTCGATCAGGCCGAACTCCTTGGCCTCGCCCGGATCGAAGAAGCGATCGCGCTCCATCGCCGCCTCGATGGTCTCGAGCGGCTGGCCGGTGTGCTCGGCGTACATCTTGTTCAGGCGCTCGCGGATCAACAGGATCTCGCGGGCTTGGATCTCGATATCCGTGGCCTGTCCCTGGGCGCCGCCCGAGGGCTGGTGGATCATGATGCGCGCGTTGGGCAGGGCGAAACGCTTGCCCTTCTCGCCCGCCGCCAGCAGCAGCGAGCCCATCGACGCCGCCTGGCCCATGCACACCGTCGAGATCGGCGGACGGATGTAGCGCATGGTGTCGTAGATCGCGAGACCGGCCGTCACCACGCCACCCGGCGAGTTGATGTAGAAGGCGATGTCCTTGTTCGGGTTCTCGGCTTCGAGGAACAGGAACTGGGCGGAAATCAGCGTCGCCAGACGCTCCTCGACCACGCCGCTCAGGAAGACGATGCGCTCCTTCAGCAGGCGGGACCAGATGTCGTAACCCTGGATGCCACGCGCCGTCTGCTCGACGACCGTGGGAATGAAGTAGTTGTCGTAGATCTCGATCGGATCGCGATCGCGAATCATGGCCGTTGCTTCCTTCGCCGGCGGACACCTGGGGGTGGTGATCCTGCCTAGTGTGACTGGCCTGACGCTGTGAGATCAAGCGCCCGAAGCCAAAACGGATCGATATATGGAGTCGCAGGGCCGCTGTCGCAACGCCTCCACCTCATGCTGAGGAGGCCGCGCAGCGGCCGTCTCGAAGCATGGGCGGCAGGCACCGCTTGGTTACCCACCCTTCGAGACGCGCCCTGTCGGGCGCTCCTCAGGGTGAGGCAGTGTCAGATCAAGCCGCCTGCTTGTCGGCCTCGTCGCCCTCGCGGGCGGCTTTCAAGAGGTCGTCGGGCGACACCGGCTTGTCGTTGACCTTGGCCAGCTCGAGCACGAAGTCGATGGTCTTGTCCTCGAAGATCGGCGCGCGCAGGCGCTCGCGCATCTCGGCGTTCTTGCCGTAGAACTCGAAGACCTGCCGCTCCTGCCCGGGATAGCGCTGGGCCTCGCGGATCACCGCCTGGTTGATCTCCTGCGGCGTGACCTCGATGTTGTTCTTGCGGCCGACCTCGGCCAGCAGCAGGCCCAGGCGGACGCGGCGGTTGGCGATGTCGCGATACTCGCCCTTGAGCTTCTCCTCGTCGCCCTCGACCGGCTGCCCGTTCTTCTTGGCTTCCTCGACCTGCTGCCAGATCGAGCCGAACTCGGCGTCGACCAGGCCTGATGGCACATCGAACTTGTGCTTGTCGGCCAGCTTGTCGAGCAGCTTGCGCTTCACCAGGGCGCGCGAGAGCTGGTTGTAGTCCTGCTCGATGCGTTCGCGCACGGCCTTGCGCATCGCCTCGATGTTGTCGAAGCCGGCGCCCTTGGCCAGCTCATCGTCGATCGCCTTGGCGTGGCGGGTCGAGATCTGGTTGACCTTGACCTTGAACAGCGCCTCCTTGCCGGCGAGCTGCGCCGCGCCGTAATCGGCCGGGAAGCTCACCTTCACGTCGCGGTCCTGGCCGACCTCGGCGCCGATCAGCTGGTCCTCGAAGCCCGGGATCAGGCTGTTGGAGCCCAGCTCGATGTCGTAGCCCTGGGCCGAGCCGTTCTCGAACGGCACGTCGTCGATGAAGCCGGTGAAGTCGATGTTGAGCGTGTCGCCCTTCTCCGCGGCGCGCGTCGGCTCGACCGGCTTGAGCTCGCCCTGGGCCGAGGCCATGCGCTCGACCGCCTCGTCGACCTGCTTGTCCTCGACGTTGACCTTCAGGCGCTCCAGCTCGATGTCGCCGAAGCCGATCTCGCCCAGCTCGGGCATCAGCTCGATGATCACCTCGAATTCGAGGTCCTGGCCTTCCTCGATCTTCTTGACCTCGATGCGCGGCTGCAGCGCCGGCTTGAGCTGATTGTCGCTGATGGTCTTGCCGACGCTCTCGTTGACCGCCTTCTCCACCGCCTCGCCGAACAGCGCCTGGCCGTACTGGCGACGCAGCATGTTCACGGGCACCTTGCCGGGACGGAAGCCGGGCATCGAGGCGGTCTTCGCCATCTCCTCGAGGCGGCTGTCGACCTGGCTCGCAATATCGGCGGCGGGTAGCACGACGCGGTAGGAGCGCTTGAGGGCCTCGTTGGAGATTTCCGTGATTTGCATGTGCTTATCCGCCATTCTTGATCTTAGACATCACGTTAACTGCGGCGTGGTGCGGGCGGAGGGACTTGAACCCCCATGCCTTGCGGCGCGAGAACCTAAATCTCGTGTGTCTGCCAATTCCACCACGCCCGCGGTCGGCCGCGACATAAGGGGCGCCTTCTAGCCTGCGTCCGACGACCGGTCAAAGGATTCGCCTGATGCCAGCGGCTCACGCCAGAGCTCGTCGAGGAGCGACGGCAGCAGCGGCGCGATGTCCTCGGCGATCAGGCCGGCGCCGAAGCGCTGGGCCGCCTCGCCATGCAGCCAGCAGGCCGCTGCCGCCGCCGCGAAGGCAGTCATGCCCTGGGCCATCAGCCCGCCCGCCAGGCCAGCCAGCACGTCACCACTGCCCGCCGTTGCCAGCGTCGGCGGCGCATTGTTGTTGATGATCGCCCGTCCGTCAGGGGCGGCGATGGTCGTGTCCGGTCCCTTCAGCAGTACGGTGGCGCCCGAACGCCGCGCCGCCTGCCGCGCCCGGTCGACCTTGCTCGGCAGGTTGGCCAGATCGGGAAACAGGCGGGCGAACTCGCCCTCGTGCGGCGTCAGCAGGGTTTGACCGCGGATCGCGGCGAAGACCTGCTCGGGTGCCTGAGCCGCCACGGTGATGGCGTCGGCGTCGATCACGGTGCCACGGCCAGCGGCCAGGGCTGCCATCAGGCGCTCCGCGGTCTGCGCGCCCGTCCCCGCACCCGGGCCCACGACAAAGACGTTCTTGCGCGCATCGGCCGCCAGCCCGGCCAGCGCGCCCGTATCCGGGAGGTCGACGACGAGGTTCCCCGGCTCGGCCAGCCGATAGATCGTCGTGGCCGTCGGCGAGGCGGCTATGCTCACCAGCCCGGCGCCGATGCGGCGGGCGGCCAGCGCCGCCAGGCGGGCGGCCCCGGTCATGGCATCGCCGCCAAACACCACGACATGGCCGCGGAGGTACTTGTGGTCGTCGAGCGTGGGCCGGCGCAGCGCCCGACGCCACAGACCAGGACCGTTGCGCCACTGCTTGATACCCATCTGGCCCAGCACGCCGCGTGGCACGCCGATCTCGGCGGCGCGGATCTCGCCGCAGTAGGCACGGCCGGCCACCGACAGGTGACCTGTCTTGAGCCGGAAGAACGTCACGGTCAGCTCGCAGCGCGGTGCCGCGCCCAGCACGGCGCCGGTGTCGCCATCAAGGCCGCTGGGCAGATCGACGGCGACGCAGGCCAGATCGCGCGCGTTGATCGCCGACACCAGCTCCAGTGCCGTGCCCTCGAGCGGCCGTTTGAGGCCGATGCCGAACAGGGCATCGATCACCAGGGGATGATCGTCGAGCAAGGCGAGCGTCGCCGGCTCGACGGTGCTGCCCCACAACTCGGCGGCGTTCAGCGCATCGCCAGTCAGGCGCTCGCGCTCGCCCAGCAATCCCACACGCACCGGCCAGCCCTCGGCCTCGAGATGGCGTGCCACGACGAAGCCGTCGCCGCCATTGTTGCCCGGGCCGCACAGAACCACGGTGGTCTGCGGCAAGTAGCGCTCGCTGACGGCAGCGGCCACGGCCGCGCCGGCGGTTTCCATCAGTTCCGTGCTGGAGACGCCCTCGGCAACGGTGCCGTGTTCGTCGGTGAGCCCTTCCATCGCCAGGCTCTCGGCGACACGCATCTCGGCACAGCTCAGGATCGCCAGATCGTCATCGGCAACGACGTCGCGCAGCGCTGCCGCCGCCATCAGCCGCGCCGTGCCATGCGACGGGCGGCGGCAAAGCGCCGGCCGAGCCAGCCCGGCCGCTGGGCGAATTGCGTACGTATCCAGGCCTTGGTCGCGGCAACGCGGGCGGTCGCTTTCTGCCAGGTGGGCATCGCCTTGAGGCGGGCGTAGATCCGGTCGCGCCAGCGGAAAACCCAGGCTTCGGCGCGCGCGAACCAGTTCAAGGTCACGAGGGTTGGCCGCAGGATCAGATAGAGGCGGGCGCCCAGCGCCGTGCTGGCCATCTTGCCGGCGATGATGATCAGCCCGCCCAGGATCACATGACCGGTGGCCAGCATCCACACGGCTCCCAATTTCACCGGCAGGAGCACCGCGCCTGGCAACAGGAACAGGAACATCGCCGGATAGGGCGGCAGGCGCCGCGCGCGCTCTTCCAGGGTCGCGATAAGCGGCAGCGCGGCGAGCCGCGCCATTGCCCGCTGCGTCCAATCGATCAGGGTCTCTTCGAAGAGGATCAGCGCCGCAGCGACCAGCACCAACGGCGGCGTCAGGATTCGCTTCAGGAACGCGCGCATGGCGCCATCATAGACTGGAAAATAAGGCGATGGGGCGACCGACCGGATTTGAACCGGCGACATCTAGAATCACAATCTAGCGCTCTAACCAACTGAGCTACGGTCGCCATCGCGAGGGCCCGAAAGCGGCCGGCTAGGTACCCTTCCGGCCGCCTGCGGTCAAGGTTAGCGACGCTTCCGGAAATGCGCCGACAGGCGCTCCAGCGCCGCATCCAGGGTGCTGTCGTTCTTGCAGAAGCAGAAGCGGGCGAAATGCCGGGGCGCGTCGGCGCCAGCATAGAAGGCGCTGGTCGGCACCGCCGTCACCCCCGCCTCCACCGTGATGTAGCGGCAGAAATCCTCGTCGGTGCCGTTGAAGCCCAACGGCCGGAAGTCTGTCGTGACGAAATAGGTGCCGCGAGACGGAATGACCTCGAAGCCGATATCGGCCAGGCCGCTGACCAGCCGGTCGCGCTTGGCCTGCATGTCGGCCGCCAGCTTGTTGAAATAGGAATCGTCCTTGCGCAGACCGACGGCCGTACCCCATTGCAGATTGGGCGGCGTGGTGAAGGTGACGAACTGGTGTGCCTTGAGGATCGGCCTCAGGACCGCCGGCGCGGCGGTGATGTAGCCCACCTTCCAGCCGGTGACGCTGAATGTCTTGCCCGAAGAACCGATGCGCGCCGTGCGCTCGCGCATGCCCGGGAACTTCATCAGCGGCGTGTGGCGCAAGCCGTCGAAGGTCAGGTGCTCGTAGACCTCGTCGCAAACGGCGAACGTGTCGTGCTTCACGCAGAGCTCGGCGATGAAGCCCAGCTCCTCGGCGTTGAACACCTTCGAGCACGGGTTCATCGGCGAGTTCATCAGGATCAGCTTGGTCTTGGGCCCGAAGGCGGCAGCCAGCTGGTCGCGCGGCAAATCCCAGTTGGGCGGCTGCAGACGGACCAGCTTGGGGATGCCGCCGGCGCGACGGATGATCGGGATGTAGCTGTCGTAGAGTGGTTCGATCAGCACCACCTCGTCACCCGGTTCGATCAGGCCGAGCAGGCAGTCGCCCAGCGCCTCGGTGGCGCCCGAGGTCACCATCACCTCGCTCTGCCAGTCGACGTCGATGTCGTAGAAGCGCTTGTTGTGCTCCGCGACCGCCTGGCGCAGCTCCGGGATGCCCAGCATCGGCGGGTACTGGTTATGGCCGGTCATCAGATAGTCGGCGGCGGCGCGGCGCACGTCCTCGGGACCGGGATCGTCGGGGAAGCCCTGCCCGAGGTTCACCGATTTGTACTGCCGCGCCAGACCCGACATGACGTCGAAGATCGTATCGGCGTAACCACCCAGAACGCTGTTGCCCTGCTTCATGCCGTGTCCAATCCCTTGCGCGGCGAGGCTCATAGCACATCCTCGACCCCGTGCGCCTCGACCCCGTGCGGCCGTCGAGGTTATGGTCCGCCGCGGATCACCGGAGGCCGACGTGACGGGTAACAGGACGGCGACTGTCGACGACCAGCTGTTCGTGACCTTGGACAATGACCTGGCGCTGCTGTTCGCGACGCCCCTGCTGCGCCGGACCATGCCTGACGCGGCACCAATCAACGCCGGCCTGCGCGCCGAGGTGATACGCCGCGCCGCCTCGGAACCCGGCGTGCGCATCAGCAATCGCGGCGGCTGGCAGTCGAAGACCGACCTGCTGGAGTGGCAGGTGCCCGAGGTCGCGGTCTTGCGCGGCTGGATCGTCGCAGCGGTGAAGACGATGTCCACGCTGTCGCCGGATCTCAGCAACCGCGCGCCGGGCCAGACCCAGTTCAAGGCGTATGCCTGGGCCAACCTCAATCGCATGCACGACTACAACGTCGCGCATCTGCACCCGGAGTCGCATTTCTCCGGGGTCTACTATGTCGACGCCGGCAACGCCCAGACCGGCGGCACCATCCAGTTCACCGATCCGCGGCCGATGGCGCGGGCGATGCCGACGCCGGGCTTCAACTTCGACCGGGTGCTGACCGTGGTGCCGACCTCGGGATTGATGATCCTGTTTCCGAGTTGGCTCGAGCATTGGGTCGCGCCCTACGACGGACCCAATGAGCGCATCTCGATCGCCTTCAACTGCACACTGCGATAGCAAAGTGTGCGCGATTCCAGATCATATTCCATGACAAAGTGCCGATAATTTAGTCATATGCGCCGAATTTCAGACAATTGATGATTGGCAGAGGCATTGGGGGGCTGGCATGGAAACTGCACTGGCAGAGTGCCACGACGGGGCCAGCAGGCCCCGTTGTCCGTCACCCGTGTAGCGTGCCGATGAAGAAGATCGAAGCCATCATCAAGCCCTTCAAGCTCGACGAGGTGAAGGAGGCGCTCAACGAGATCGGCGTCAAAGGCATCACCGTGCTGGAGGCCAAGGGCTTCGGCCGGCAGAAGGGCCACACCGAGCTCTATCGCGGTGCCGAGTACGTCGTCGATTTCCTGCCCAAGGTGAAAGTCGAGCTGGTCGTCGAGGACGCCCAGGCCGAGAAGGCTGTCGAGGCGATCCGAAACGCGGCGCAGACCGGCCGCATCGGCGATGGCAAGATCTTCGTCTCGGGGGTAGAGGAAGCCGTACGCATCCGGACCGGAGAGCGCGGCGATGAGGCTATCTGACGGGGCGATCTGAGGGGCGTCCGGCGCCGCATTCGCGGGCCGCACGGGACGACAAGACAATCCACAAAGCGAAAGGATCAAGGGATATGGCCGACGCCAAGAGCGTGCTGCAGATGATCAAGGAGAAGGACGTGAAGTTCGTCTCCTTCCGGTTCACCGACCCGCGCGGCAAGTGGCAGCACACCGCCAAGACCGCGTCGGCGGTCGATGATTCGGTGTTCGCCGACGGCGTGATGTTCGACGGCTCCTCGATCGCCGGCTGGAAGGCGATCAACGAGTCCGACATGATCCTGATGCCCGATCCGTCGACCGCCATCCTCGACCCGTTCACGGCGCAGACGACGCTGACGATCTTCTGCGACGTCATCGAGCCGTCGACCGGCCAGTTCTACGCCCGCTGCCCGCGCTCGACCGCCAAGCGCGCCGAGGCCTACCTGAAGTCGTCGGGCGTGGGCGACAGCGCCGTGTTCGGCCCCGAGCTCGAGTTCTTCGTGTTCGACGACGTGCGCTTCGACGTGAAGATGCACGGCTCGTTCTACTCGGTCGACTCGGCCGAGACGCCCAACAACACCGGCACGGTGATGGAAGGCGGCAACATGGGCCACCGTCCGGGCGTCAAGGGCGGCTACTTCCCGGTCCCGCCGGTCGACTCGATGCATGACCTGCGCGCCGAGATGTGCACCGTGCTGACCGAGATGGGCCTCACCATGGAGATCCATCACCACGAGGTGGCGCCGGCGCAGAACGAGCTGGGCTTCCGCTTCGACACCTTGGTGAAGACCGGCGACAACGTGCAGAAGTACAAGTATGGCCTGCACAACGTCGCGGCGCAGTGGGGCAAGACCTGCACCTTCATGCCGAAGCCGATCTACGGCGACAACGGCTCGGGCATGCACACCCACCAGTCGATCTGGAAGGACGGCAAGCCGCTGTTCGCCGGCAACGGCTACGCCGATCTGTCGGAGACGGCGCTGTACTACATCGGCGGCATCATCAAGCACGCCAAGGCGCTCAACGCTTTCTGCAACGCCTCGACCAACAGCTACAAGCGCGTCATCCCGGGCTTCGAAGCCCCCGTGCTGCTCGCCTACTCGGCACGCAACCGTTCGGCCTCCTGCCGCATCCCCTACGCCTCGTCGCCCAAGGGCAAGCGCGTCGAGGTGCGTTTCCCGGATCCGTCGGCCAATCCGTATCTCGCCTTCTCGGCGATGCTGATGGCCGGTATCGACGGCATCCAGAACAAGATCCATCCCGGCGAAGCGATGGACAAGAACCTCTACGAGCTACCGCCGGAGGAGCTCAAGCAGGTGCCGACCGTGGCCGGCTCGCTGCGCGAGGCACTGGGCGCACTCGACGCCGATCGCGCCTTCCTCGTGAAGGGCGGCGTGTTCACCGAAGACCAGATCGACGCCTACATGGATCTCAAGTGGGAAGAGGTCTACAACTGGGAACACCAGCCGGCGCCGATCGAGTACAAAATGTACTACTCGGTCTGATATCGGTCGGATCCAATCGGGAAAGGGGCGCCGCGAGGCGCCCCTTCTTCATTCAGGGCCTGACGATGGTGAACTCGGTGCTGACCGCGTCGCCGACATGCCAGGCGGTGTGAGGCTCGAAGACATCGTCGAGCCGCACGGTGATCGATTTGCCGATGAGGCCTTTGAGCTGCGCCGTCTGCTGCTCCGACGAAGGGCCCAGCTGTACCTTCCGTATGTTCGGAATTCGCTCGGGACTCGTCTTGTCGTCCAAACCGGCGATCATCAAACACGTCGGGCTCGCCAGCTGCAGCATCCAGGGCTGAAACGTCGAGCCGTTCGGATGCTGGTGGCGTTCGACGCGCAGGGTTCCCGTCAACGTCGCACCCTTGCCAGGGCACGACTGCGCCAGCGCCGGCCCAGCCCAGCCAATCAGGAGCGCCGCGGTCGCAAGCCGAAGGGCTCGTGTCATCGATCGAATCCTCGCGCGTCAGCCCACGCTGCGCGCGGCAGCGCCGCGCCGCCACAGCAGGATCATCAGGCCGCTCAGGCGCTGCAGGCAGCCGCCGAGATAGGGAAAGCGGATGAGCCAGCCGAGGACCGCGAGCGGCACGGGACCATGCTCGAGGATGCGGGCGAGGCCCTTGATGCCGTGATCCTCGACGCCACTTCCGGGCAGGCGGTAGATGAGACGCTCCAGTGTGCCAAGCGGCATCGACTCGATGCGGAAGCTGCCCTCGAGCCGCCGCGACAGCCAGGGCCACAGGAAATTCCACATGGCACGTGCCGGGCCCGAATCGCTGATGACGATATGCGCTTCCTCGGTGATATGCGGACGCCAGCGCATGCGCCATTCACGTACTGCGCCGCGATAGCTCGACCACGCCTCGGGCATGGCGATGGCGATGTGCGCGCGGTTGTACCAGGTGGCGTAGATCGTATCGAAGACCGCGAACATCAGCGCGATCAGCGCGAGACCCCAGGAGCGCGCATAAAGCGCCAGCGTGGCCATGAAGAAGGCCGAGATGATCTGCATCGGATTGGCAGTGAAAGCATAGGGACCGCTGCTCACCACGCGCTTGGGCGGATCGAACGGAATCGGCGTGCCACCGCCGACGCTGGCGAACTCCGCCGTGGCGGCGATGCCGACGAACAGCAGCACAAGGCCAACGGCGACCACGCATCCGTCGAGCGTTGAGGCCGGCAGGTGATAGAGCATCGACAGCGGCAGGCCGGCGTAGCTCAGCACGCAGACCGGGATCACCAATGTCATGAAGCCGCCCCAGCCCAGCACGTGAAACACGGCACGGATCGTCGGCAGTTGATCGTCGCGCGTCAGCTGCGCGGCGAGCTGGCCGGGGATCAAGCAGAGCAGCATCGCAGCCGCATCGCCGATGAGCCAGGACGGGCCGACGCTCACCAGCGGCGTCAGCCGGGGCATGGTCACGAGATCCAGCGCGATCGAGATCACGACGATGACCGGCAGCGACAGCCAGCGCCGGGCGAAGACCATGACCGGTCCCCACCAGATCGCCCAGCCGATCCAGACGTCGATCGGCAGGCCCTGCACGGCGTTGCGCTCGGCGGCGAAGCTCCACCAGCCGAAATGCTGCGC
>JAFAZJ010000027.1 GCA_019239835.1 Alphaproteobacteria bacterium
TCCATCATGCCCCACACCGCCATCGATGCCGGCGCACCGGCGGCATCAAGCAGCGCCACGACGTTGGCGACATCGGCGGCGCTTTCCAGCTTGGGCACCAGGATGGCATCGGCGCCCGAAGCGGCAATCGCCGCGACATCGGCGCGACCCCACTCGGTGCTGAGCCCATTGCTGCGGATGACGATCTCGCGCTTGCCGTAGGCCTTGCTCTGCGCGGCGGCCACGACGTTGGCTCGTGCGACCTCCTTGGCGTCGGGCGCCACCGCGTCCTCGAGATCGAAGATCAGCGCGTCAGCCGGCAGGAGGCGGGCCTTCTCCAGCGCCCGTGTATTGGCACCAGGCATGTAGAGCACACTGCGGCGTGGGCGTACGATGGCGGTCATGGTGGTGAAATCTTCTCCCCGGCTCGGGCGCGGCGGACTATATATCGACGGGGGCCGGGCAATGCCATCGCCGGCCCGATGGTGATGCGCGTCTTATCGATCCAGTCCCACGTCGCTTACGGCTATGTCGGCAACCGCGCCGCGACCTTTCCCTTGCAACGGCTGGGCCACGAGGTTTGGGCGGTGAACACGGTCGAATTCTCCAACCACACCGGCTACGGCGCGTGGAAGGGCCGCGTCGCCGCGCCCGAGCAGGTGCGCGATGTGATATCAGGCATCGCCGAGCGCGGCGCGCTGTCGAGCTGCGATGCGATCCTGACCGGCTACATGGGCGACGCCGCCCTGGGCGAGGTCGTGCTCGAGGCCGTGGCCATGGTGCGCGCGGCCAATCCGCAGGCGGTGTGGTGCTGCGATCCGGTGATCGGCGACATCGATCGACAGGTCTATGTGCGGCCCGGCATCCCCGAATTCTTCCGCGACCGCATCGTGGCCAAGAGCGACATCCTGACGCCCAACCATTTCGAGCTCGAGTGGCTCACCGGCCGCAAGGTCTCGACGCTCAAGGATACGCTATCGGCGGCGCGCGCGCTCATGGGCGCGGGCTCGCATCCCCAGATCATGCTGGTCACCAGCCTGCGCCGCAGCGATGCGCCGGCAGGCACCATCGAGATGCTGGCGCTGACCCGCGAGGCCGCGTGGCTGGTGTCGACGCCAGAGCTCGCCTTCGAGATCGCGCCCAACGGCACGGGCGATGCGGTGGCTGCGCTGTTCCTGGCGCAGTGGCACGCGCATCGCGATGTCGGCCGCGCGCTCGAGGACGTCGCGGCCTCGATCTTCGCCGTGCTCGAGGCGACGCTGCAGTCAGGCGAACGCGAGCTCAGGCTGGTGACCGCGCAGGACGCGCTGATCTCGCCGCCGCGCCGTTTCAGCGCCATGCGGCTGGACGCCTGAGGCGCGGCGCGTGGGACAGAGCTTCCAACCGCTCCTGCTCTTCATCGAGGGCGCCATCATCGGCTTCCTCATCGCCGTGCCGGTCGGTCCCGCCGCCATCCTCTGCGTGCGCCGCACCATCTCGACCAGTATCGTCGCCGGCATCGTCACCGGCATCGGGGCCTCGCTGGGCGACACGCTGTTCGGCGCGGCCGCGGCCTTCGGCCTGACCTTCGTCAACGACTTCATCGTGCGCAACGAGAGCTGGATCCGCGGCATCGGCGGCGTCGTGCTGTGCATCATGGGCTGGTCCTACATCACCCATCGGCCGCCCAGCGTCGGCGATCCGGTGGCCGCCGACCGCGCCCATCCCTATCTCACCACCGCGCGGTTCATGAGCTCGAGCTTCTTCATCACCGTGTTCAACCCGCTCACGGTGATGGCCTTCGGCGCGGTCTTCGCCAGCCGCGGCCTGAGCAACGTCGGCAGCGACTGGACCTTGGCGCTGGTCCTGATCGCCGCCGTCTTCGTCGGCGCCTTCGCCTGGTGGACGTCGCTTTGCGGCATCGCCTGGGTGGCGCGCGTGTGGTTCACCGGCGGCGGCCTGGTCTGGCTCAACCGCGTGGCCGGCATCGCCCTCGTCGGCTTCGGCGCCGCCGCGACTCTCTCGCTGCTGCCGGTGAACTGGCGCTGGTTCGGCAATACGCTAGGATTGAATTAGTCATCTTCCCCCGGAGGGGGAAGGTAGCGAGGCTAGGCCTTCATACCCTCGACGAAGGCCGCCGTGTCGGTGAGGTTGACGTAGCGGGCCACCTTGCCGTTGCGGAACTTCCAGTAATGCGCGATCGGCGAGGATACGCGCTTGCCGGTGGCCTTCATCGTCGCGGCGTAGCGGCCGAAAGCAGCGACCTCGTCACCCGAGCCGATGAAGCTCTGGATCTCGAGATGCGGATCGGTGTGGTCGTGAGCGATGCCGGCGAAGAAGCCGCTCGCCTCGGCCACGCCGCGGCGCACGCCGGTGAAGGCGATGGAGCTCGGTCCCTCGAATTCCCACACCACATCGTCGGCGAGCTTGCCGAGGATGGTGGGAATATCGCCGCGACCGAACGCGGCATACATGTCCTTCACGATCTGGACGTTCTCGGTCATGACGGGCCTCCTCCATGTCGTACCCGTCGGCATTACGCGGCTGGCTCGCTGGGCGATGCGGCTCACGGCAAAGTGAGCCGGGCGCCTTCCCAGCTCTCAGGCTGACGCGCTAGCGTCCGCCCCAACAGGAGGCACCCCAAGATGACGACAATCCTCACCGACCGTGGTGACGCACAGGTCGAGGCCAGCAATGGTCTCAGCGTCAGCGCCGCCGAGGCCGAGCGTGCGACCGGCTGGACCTTGAAACCCGAGGGCATGTGCCGTGACGAGATCTGTGTGCCACTGCCGTCAGGGATGGCGAGCGGTGGCCGCGTCGACCTCGCCGCATTCTGGCGGCATCTCGGCAACCCGGTGCTGTCGAGCGAAGCGGGCGATGTGTGGATGCTGGGCACCGGCGTCGAGGCGCGCCGCGCCGCACTGGAGGGGCTGGAGGCACCCGACTTCACCCTGCCCGACCTTGCGGGCAAGCCGCATGCGCTGTCGTCGCTGCGCGGACGCAAGGTGTTCCTCGCCACCTGGGCCAGTTGGTGAGGCTGCAGGTTCGACTTGCCCGTGTGGCAGCAACTTTACAGCGAGATCAAGAGCACCGGCACGATGATCGTGGCCATCGCCGAGGAGAGCCGGGGCGCCGAGCACGCGCGCCAATGGATCGAGGCGGCCAAGGCCGAGTACTGGTGCCTGATCGACACTGACCATCGCGTCGCCGATCTCTACGGCATGGTCAACGTGCCACAATCGGTATGGATCGATGAGCAGGGCCGCATCGTGCGTCCGCCGGAGACCACCGGCTCGACCGATCACTTCCGTCGCATGGATCTGAAGACGCGCACCATGGCGCCCGAGGACCAGGAAGCGCGCAACGCCGCGCGCGTGGCTTACCTCGACGCGGTGAAGGCCTGGGCCACGACGGGCAAGCACGCGATGCCGGCCAACGCGGCGCGCAAGCGGCTGCCGGCCAACACGCCTGACATCGCCCAGGCGCACGCGCATTTCCGCCTCGGCGTCTGGCTGCGCGCGCAGGGCCGCACGGCGGAGGCCGATCGGCATCTGCGCGAGGCCAGCCGGCTGCATCCCGATTCGTGGAACATGTGGCGCCAGGCGGCCGATCTCGAGGAGGTCGGCAGAGCCAGCGGCCCGGCGTTCTGGCAGCGTGTCCAGGCGCTGGGCGACAAGCCCTACTACCCGCCGCCGGATTTCACGCCGGTCTGATCTACTTTCCCCCGGAGGGGGAAGGTGGCGCGCGTAGCGCGGCGGATGGGGGATGTTGAAGACGGACTCCTGCGTTCGTCTTCGACATCCCCCTTCCGCCCTTCGGGCACCTTCCCCCTCCGGGGGAAGGTAACTACGGGACGGCGCGCTTCAGGGTCTCCAGCTCCGCGGCCACGCGCTCGAACACCGGGCCCCAGTCGCCCTGCGTGGTCTGGCGGAAGATGCGCAGGCTGGGATACCACGGGCTGTCGCCGCGGCCCTGCTGCCAGCGCCAGTCCGGCACCGTAGGCAGCAGCAGCCAGGTCGGCATGCCCATGCCGGCGCCGAGATGGGCGATCGGCGCGTCGATGGTGATCAGCAGGTCGAGCTGCTCCAGCGCACTCGCGGCCTCGGCGAAATCGAAGATGCCACGGCCGACGTCGTGCACCAGGCCGCTGGCACCGTGGATCTGGATGTCCTTCTGGTGCGTGCCGCCCTGCAGGCTGAAGAACAGCACTTCCGGATCACCGCCCAGCGCCATGAACTGCATGAACGGCACCGAACGCTGGCGATCGAGCGCCTGACCCGGCATCGCCGCCCAGTAGATGCCGATGCGCAGCTTGGCGCGCGGCAGGCGGCCCAGCTTGATGCGCCCGCGCACCGGCGGCAGCAGGTAGGGCTCGCCCGACATCGCCGCCGGCACATCGATGCCGCAGAGATGCGGCAGCGACAGCAGCGAGGCGTGCAGGTCGAAGTCGGGCAACTGCTCGCCCTCGGCGATCACGCCGTCGAGGTAGTCGAGGCGGGCGAGGAGCTCCTTGAGCAGCGCCTGGCACAGCACCAGCACGGAGGCGCCGCGCCGCTTCAGCTCGCGCGCATAACGCACGAACATCAGCACGTCGGCCAGCCCCTGCTCGGGATAGAGCAGGATGCGCTTGCCGCGCAGCTCGCCGCCGGTCCAGGCGGGTTGGCGGAATTCCGGCGCCGGCACGTCGTCGAGCTGCTTGCGCCACTCGTACTCCGAGAAGCCGCGTGTCAGGTCGCCGCGCAGCAGCCGGGTGATCGCGATCTCGACCCGCGCGCGCTTGTTTTGCGGGCTGAGCGCCAGCGCCTTGGAGAGGCAGGCCAGCGCCTCGTCGATCCGCCCGAGGTCACGCAGGCAGAGACCGAGATTGAAGAAGCCCTCGGCATAGTCGGGCTTCAGCGACACCGCCTGCAGATGATGGCGCACCGCTTCGCGCGTGCGGCTGGCGACGCGCAACGCGTTGCCGAGGTTGGAATGCAGCGCCGGATTGTCGGGGTCGAGCTCGAGCGACTGGCGGTGATGGGCGACGGCGGCGTCGAGTTTGCCGACCAGGCGCAGGGCGACGCCCAGGTTGTTGTGCAGGTCGGCGTTGTAAGGCTTGGCGGCCAAGAGGCGCAGGTACGAGCTGATCGCCTCGTCGAGCCGGCCGGCGCGATGCGCCGCGGCCGCCAGCCGCATCTGCTGGTGGAAGCTTTCGTCCTCGCCCCGAAAGAGCGTGTATGGCTGGTCGGCCGACCTCAAATCGTCGGCGCCGCCTTCCAGCCGCAAATTGTCCCGCACGAGAAAATACCCCTCCAACCGCTACGGCCGAGCACCCACTGGCCTAAGCGGTACGTCAACTTTATGCCATATTCAGATGAAATTGCCCAATAATTTCCACTTGGCAATGCGCCTCAGGCGCCCCGGACCTCGGCCACGTGGCGGGCCAGGTCCTGTGCCACCCGCTCGAAAACCTCGTCCCAATCGCCCGGTTTCCTCTGCCGGAACAGGCGCATGGAGGGGTACCAGGGGGAGTCGTCGCGCTCGAGGAAGTAGATCCAGTAGGTGTTGAAATTCACCAGGTCCCAGACCGGCACCCCCAGGCTGCCGGCCAGGTGGGCCACGGAAGAATCGGTCATCAGGACCAAGTCGAGCTGACGCAGGGCGGCGGCGGTATCGGCGAAATCGTCGAAGGTCGAGCCCAGATCGACGACCAGCGGGTGCGGTGCCAGCTTGCGGTATTCCTCGAAGGGCGGACCCTTCTGCAGGCTGAAGAGCTGGACGCCCGGGACCTCGGCGAAGCGCAGGAAGCGGTCCAGGGTGACGGCCCGGCGCAGGTTGCCCCGGAAGGTGACGCTGCCCGACCAGACGACGCCGATCTTGAACGTCGAACCGGCCGCCTTGATCAGCGGCAGCGCCTTGGCACCGGCGCCGGCCGGGATCGTGAGCTTGGCCGGCGGCGGAATGTCGTCGACCGAGCGCGTGAAGCGGCCGATCAGGCTCATGATCGGCAAGGCAAGATCATGCGCCGGCGCCGGGTCCTTGGCCGAGGCCAGCTCGTGATAGCCCTCGACGTCCTTCACCAGCCGCATCAGGTCGGGCTGACAGCGCAGGATCACTTTGCCGTCGAGGCCCTTGAGTCGCGGCAGGTAGCGCAGCGCGAAGAGCGTGTCGCCGAAGCCTTGCTCGGAATAGACCAGCAGGGTGCGGCCCTCGAGCTTCTCGCCCCGCCACACCGGTGCTTTGGTCGGCGCGACGTAGTTCCCGAGCTCCTGCAGCTTCCAGCGCCATTCGTAGTCGTCCCACGTCCGGCGGCTGAAATCGCCCAGACGCAGCGCGCAGATGGAACGGTCCCAATGCGTGTCGATGTGGCTGTCGTCCATCTCCAGCACGCGATCGAAGACACGCCGTGCCTCGACCGGCATGCCGCCTTCCGACAGCGCCACGCCGTAATTGTGCAGCAGCCCGGTCGACATCGGATCGAGCGCGATGGCGCGCTGATGCGCTGCCCACGACTCCTCGAAGCGCTCAAGATCCTTGTAGGCATTGCCGAGATTGCCCTGGACGCCGGCGTTGTCCTCATCGCCATCCAGCGCGCGCATGTAGCAGGCCACCGACATGTCGGGCCGCTTGGCCTTGCGATAGACCACGCCGAGATTGCCCCAGGCCGTGCGATTGGTCGGCTGCGCCGCCAGCACGCGGCGATACTCGGCAATCGCGCCGTCGTGGTCGTCCTTCTTCTGCTTCTCGAAGGCATCGCGCAGCCAGCGCCGCACATCATCAGCGGTCGCTGGCCCACGCTGCGGCTGTGGCGTCACAGCCGGCTTCGGTGCTGCCGGCAATGAAGGATTCGTGGCGATGGGAGCAATACCGCGCGGCGCGAACGACATGCCGCGCACGATATCCACCTTCCCCCGGAGGGGGAAGGCAAAGAGACTACGCCGCCTTGCGCACCATCTCGCCTTTGATCATGTGCTCTGCGATCTCAAT
>JAFAZJ010000083.1 GCA_019239835.1 Alphaproteobacteria bacterium
CCGAGTGGTCGGCGCTGATCGCCGCCACGCTGAACTCCTTCGGCAAGCTCGACATCCTGGTCAACAACGCCGGCATCAGCGCCAGCGATCCCGATCTGTTCAGCACGGACATCTGGGACCGGGTGATGGACATCAACGCCAAGGGCGTGTTCCTCGGCATGAAGATGGCCGTGCCGGAGATGCGTAAGAATGGCGGTGGCTCGATCGTCAACATCTCCTCGATCTCGGGCTTCGTCGGCCAGCGCATCGTGCATATGGGCTACAACGCGTCCAAAGGTGCGGTGCGGCTGATGACCAAGGCGGTGGCGGTGCAGTTCGCGCGCGACAATGTGCGGGTGAACTCGGTGCATCCCGGCGTGATGCCGCCGATGCGCACCTCGAAGCTCACCGGCGACCCTGAAATGCGCAAGAAGCTGATCAGCGCCATTCCGATGGGCCGTGCCGGGCGCGTCGAGGAGGTCGCCAACGCCTCGCTGTTTCTCGCCTCCGACGATGCCTCCTACATCACCGGCACCGAGATCGTGGTCGACGGCGGCTACCTGGCGCAGTGAGGGAGGCGACGACGATGACCGACTACAAGACGCTGACCTGGGAGCGCTTCGACAATGTCCTGCGCATCACCACCAACCGCCCGCATGTGCTGAACGCACAGAGCCGGGTGATGCTGCACGAGCTCGATGCCGCCTTCAAACGCGCCGCCGACGACAAGGACGTGCGCGTGATCATCATCGCCGGCGCCGGCAAGCACTTCTCCGCCGGTCATGATCTCGGCAGCCCGGAGGAGATGGAGGATCAGAAGAACCATCCCGTCGACCCCGGCTTCGCCGGCGAGTACGCGCGGCTGAGCGAGCTGTTCCTCGAGATCACCCTGCGCTGGCGCGACGTGCCCAAGCCGACCATCGCGCAGGTCCAGGGTTACTGCATCATGGGCGGGCTGATGCTGGCGTCGTCCTGTGACCTGATCATCGCCAGCGAGGACGCGTTGTTCGCCGACCGCGCCATCAGGTGGGGCGGCGCGCATGTGCAGTATTTCTCGATGCCGTGGGACCTCGGGCCACGTAAGGCCAAGGAGTACATCTTCACCGGCGAGTTCTTCACGTCGGTCGATGCCGAGCGCATGGGCCTGGTCAATCGCGTGGTCAAGCGAGAGGCACTGGAGAGCGAGACCATGGCGTTGGCCAAGAAGATCGCCGTGCACGATCCCTTCTCGCTGCGCATGGCCAAGCGCTCGGTCAACGACATGCTCGACACGCAGGGCCAGCGCCAGGCGATCGACATCGCCTTCAAGAACTACATGATGACCATTCCCACCCGAATCGAGCGCGGCACCTACGGCGCCGCCGCGCGCGCGAAGAGTCCCAAGGACCGCTTCGCGATCCTCAACAAGAAGGCCGCGGATTAGACTTACCTTTCCCCCGGAGGGGGAAGATAAGGTCATGCCCTCGCTTCTGCGAATTCGTGTGCCGGCGCTCGCTCGGGCGCACCGATGGTCGCAGCGGACAGCCAGCGCACGACTTCGCGCAGCGCGTCGGCGCGCGGCATGCCGCGCCGGGCGCGCTGGTAGATTTCGAGCTGCCGGTCGGCGCTGGTGCCGCGCGAGAGGATGGCGAGCGTCGAGCGTACCGAGGCGGCGCAGCCCAACTCCTCCGCCTCGGGCATGATCTCCTCGACCAGGCGCGCGATCAGGGTGCGCGTGTCGACCGGCTCGAGCGTGAACGGATCGACCATCTCGCAATCGAGACCATAGCGCTGGGCGCGCCACTTGTTCTCCTCGATCAACGCATAGCGCGCGGCGTCGACGGCGATCGGCGGCGGCGGGCGATCGACGAGGCGCTTGGTCAGCGCACGGTAGAGCGACGCGATCGCCACGGCGTCTTCGACCAGGGTGCAGCAATCGGCGATGCGCAGCTCCAGGGTGGGATGCTTCAGCGACGGCCGCGCCGCCCACCAGGTGAAGCTCGAATCGGGAATCACGCCGGCGCCGACCAGGGCCGCGATGTAGGTGTCGTAGTGCGCCTGGCTGGCGAAGGCCGGCGGCAGGCCGGTGCGCGGCAACTCGTCGTAGGCCGCCAGCCGGTAGCCCTTCAGCCCCGAGCGCTGGCGGTTCCAGAACGGCGAGGACGTGCTGAGCGCCAGCAGTTGCGGCATGTACGGAATCAGCCGCGTCATGACGTCGACGCGCCGGTCGGCATTGGGCAGCTGCACATGGACATGCATGCCGCACAGCATGTTGCGCTGGGCCAGCATCCCGAGATCGCGGCCCAGCGCTTCGTAGCGGCTCTTCTCGGTCTGCACCTGCTCGCGCCATTCACCCAGCGGGTTGGTACCCGCGGCGAAGACCGCCAGGCCGAAGCGCTGGCCAGCCCCGTCGATCGCCGCGCGCGAGGCGCGCAGCTGCGTCAGGGCCTCGTCGGGTGTGTGACACACCGACGTCATTACCTCGATTTGCGACTGCAGCAGCTCGACGGTGACACGTTCTCCCAGCGCGGCGCGGCAGGCGGCGAAGAACAGCCTGGGCATGCGACGCACGGGCGCAAGGTTGCTGCGGCTGATCAGGAAGTATTCTTCCTCGATGCCGAAGGTATAGGCCTCGGTCATGGTTGCTCCGCAATGCTGTGAGATCAGTGACTAAAGAGGGGCTGTCGTTCTGTCGGCGAGGCACAACGCGCGGGGGACTCCCGGCGTTGCCGCCGCCCAGTACGGCCGGAATGGGGCATCCGCCGGTTGTATGGCGGCCGCACACCGGTTAGAGGTTCACTAATGAGTATCTGGGGCAAGATTCTCGGCGGCACCTCCGGTATCGTCATCGGCGGACCGATCGGCACGCTGCTCGGCGGAACCGGCGGGCGTGGGGCTGAGTCGGCGGACGACATCCAGCCGGCGGCCACGCAGCAGATCGCCTTCACGATCGGCGTGATCGCGCTGGGCGCCAAGCTGGCGCGCGTCGACGGCACGGTGACGCGGCAGGAGATCAACGCCTTCCGCTCGTTCTTCCACGTGCCGCCGGAGGAGGTCGAGAATGTCGGGCGCTTCTTCGACATCGCCAAGCGCGACACGCTCGGCTTCGAGACCTATGCGCGGCAGGTCGCCGATCTGTTTCCCGACGATCCGCACGTGCTGGAGCAGGTGCTGGTCGGGCTGTGCCTGATCGCCGGCGCCGACGGCGAGGCGTCGGCGCCCGAGGTCGAGTACCTGCGCGCCGTCGCGCGGATCTTCGGCATGGGCGAGGTCAGCCTGCGCCGCGCCTTCGCCGCCGCCGGAGTCGAGTTGCGCGACGATCCCTGGGCGATCCTCGGCGTCATGCCCGATGCCGACGCCGACGAGCTCAAGCGCGCCCATCGCCGGCTGGCGCAGGAGTATCATCCCGATCGTCTGATGGCGCGCGGCCTGCCGGCCGAAGCGATCCAGCTCGCCAACCGTAAATTCGCGGCGATCAATGCCGCTTACGATCGTGCGCGCGCGGCGCTGCCCGCGGGAGCCGCCGGCCCATCATGAGGCATCTGCCGGCGCTCGACGGCTTGCGCGCGCTGGCGGCGTTATGGGTCGTGGCCTTTCACGCCACCGCCTTCACCGGCGTGGCACCACCGGTGATCCGGCACGGCTATCTCGGCGTCGATCTGTTCTTCATCCTCTCGGGTTTCGTGCTGGCGCATGTCTATGCGCCGGTCTTCGTGCGCGACGGGTTCGGCTTCTACGTCCGCTACCTCTGCCGCCGCGTGGCGCGGTTGTGGCCGGTCTGGCTGCTGGTGCTGGCGCTGTTCGCGCTGAAGGCCGAGATCGGCCGCTGGACCGGACTGGGGGGCGGCGGCCTGCGCGTCGCCGACGATCCGGGCCTGTGGTCGCTCTACGCGCTCTTGATGCAGAGCTGGGGCTGGGCCGATCCCGAGCGCATCAACCCACCGGGCTGGAGTCTCAGCTACGAATGGGCCGCCTCGCTGCTGCTGCCGCTGGCGTTGGTTGCCGCGACTCAGCTGCGCTCCACACGCGCTTGCCTGACGCTGGCGGCGGTGAGCCTGGCGGCGCACGCGCTCTACACGCACGCCTACGCCCTGCCGTCATTGCACACCGCGGCGGCACACGGTGGCGCGCGCGTTGCGGCCGAGTTTCTTGCCGGCGTCTTTCTGTGGCGCGCGTGGCATCAGGCCGGCGACGCGCATATGTCCGGCGGCCGCATCGCCGCCGCCTGCGCGGTCGTGTCGATCGGCGCGATGATCGCATCGACGCCAAGCCTGTGGCTCGATCACGTGCTGATCGTGTTGTTCGCCGGCGTGCTCGGCGGCGTGGCCGCGGGGCAGGGCACGGTGGCCATGCTGTTGTCGAAGGGCACGTTGCGCGCGATCGGCGAGGCATCCTATGCGCTCTATGTCGTGCACTGGTTCGTCTTCGAAGGCCTGTGGTGGGCCTTCGATCGGTTCGGCTTCCTAGTTGGCTCGCCTGCCGGCTGGATGTTCTTCGCCGCCCTGATCGCCGTATCGCTGGCGGCCGCCTTCGTTCTGCATGTCGTGATCGAGCGACCGGCGCGGCGGACGCTGCGTCGCCTCGCTGAAACCCCACCGGCGCGCTAGGCTCGCGCGATGATCGACGCGCCCTCCAACAACCACGCGCCGCGCGAGGCCGCGATCGCGCATCTGGTACTGCATCACACCGCGCAGCCGCTCGACGTGTCGCTCGACCTGCTGCGCTTCGGCCGGGTGAGCGCGCATTACGTCGTCGACGTTAACGGCGACATCTACCGGCTGGTCGCCGAGGAGCGCGTCGCCTGGCATGCGGGGCTGTCGTGGTGGGGCGAGGCACGGGCGTTGAATGAAACTTCGATCGGCATCGAGATCGTCAACATGGATGGCAACGTCCACGACTACCCCGACGCGCAGCGCGAGGCGGTGATCGGACTCTGTCGCGGCATCTTCGCGCGTCACGCCGGTATCGCTGCGTGCAACGTGGTCGGCCATTCCGACATCGCACCCAAGCGCAAGGACGATCCCGGCGGCCGGTTCTTCTGGCGTGCGCTGGCCGAGGCGGGTGTCGGATTGTGGCCCACACCGGCGCCGGTGACGGGCAGTGCCGACGTGGCCAGCTTGCTCGCCGTCCTACGGCACGTCGGCTATCCGCCGCCACATCGGTACGGGTTGCGCGCCGGCCGGTTCGCCTATGTCGAGGGCGGCGATGAAGCCGGTTTCAGCGACATCGTTGACGTCGGCGCGGCCGACATCATCGTCGCATTCCAGCGGCGCTTTCGGCCCGCTCGGATCGATGGCCGCGCTGACGCCGAGTGCCTGGCGTTGGCGCGCGCGCTTGACGCGGCGCAGGCGCGGGCCTAGCTGAGGGCCGTCAGACGGCTGGACGGCCGCGGCGCGGTCCCGCGAGGGATGCGCGTCGAGGAAAGTCCGGGCTCCACGGAAACACGGTGCCGGCTAACGGCCGGCGGGGGCGACCCCAGGGAAAGTGCCACAGAGAGCAGACCGCCGAACGGGGCTAGTAGTCCCCGTGGCAAGGGTGAAAGGGTGCGGTAAGGGCGCACCGCGCGACCGGTAACGGAAGCGGCATGGCAAACCCCACCGGGAGCAAGACCAAATAGGGATGGCACGGGCCGGGCGACCGGCCGAAACGCGTTTCCGCGTCGCTGTCCGGGTCGGTCGCGCGAGGCGTCCGGTGACGGGCGCCCCAGAGGAATGGTCGTCGAACGCCCCAAGGCTCGCGCCGGCGGGGCGGGAACAGAACCCGGCTTACAGGCCGTCTGACGCTGCTACTTGCTGATGCGGATCTTCGGATTGGCCTCGGTCAACGTCTTCTCGCCGGCCGCCGTGACTGATGTTTTGGCGATGCCCACCGTGGTCAGCGATTTCATCTGCGCCAGTGACTTCATGCCCGCATCGGTGACCTTGGTGCTGTCGAGCTTGATCCACGACAGCTTGGGCAGGCCGGTCAGCGACGCCAGCCCGGCGTCGGTGATCGCGGTGTTGTCGAGCCAGAGCGTCTGCAGCTCCTTGCTGGCGGCCAGCTCCTTCAGACCGACATCGGTGATCGCCGTATCGTTGAGATAGATCGTCTCCAGCTTGGTCAGGCTGGCGATCGCCGGCATCGACTTGTCGGTGATCTTGGTCTTCCACACGAACAGACGGCGTACGTTCTTGAGCTTGCCGAGATGCTGGCCGCCGGCATCGTCGAACTTGCTCGACGACATCAGCGTGATGTCCTCGAGCATCGGCGCCTTGGCCAGCTCCTCGATCTCCTCGTTGATCTCGGCGAACTGGATCACCAGCATCCGCAGCGCCGGCATCGCGGCGATCGCCGCCATGCCCTTGCGCGTGACGCCCTTCATCGAGTTGAACCACAGGCTGCGCAGCGCCGGCAGGCCCTTGATCGCCTCGAGCCCGGCATCGCCGATCGCGGTGCTGCTGACATCCAGCGTCTGCAGCTTCGAAAGCTTGGCGACATGCGCCATGCCCGCTGCCGTCACCTTGGTGGTGAACATCTTGAGCTCGGTGAGCTCGGTCAGGCTGGCGATGTCGGCCAGGGCGGCGTCGGTGATCGCCGAGTAGTGCACGCTCAGCCGCTGCAGCCTGGGCACCGCCTTGACCAGCACGGCCACCGCCTGGTCGGTGCCGGCCTTGTTGCCCAGCCCGACATCGACCAGCTTGGGAAACGCCTTGAGCTTGGCGAGGTCGGCCGGATCGAGCGTCTTGTCGCGCGCCAGGCCGTTGAAATCGACCGAGGTGGCCTCCATCACCAGCTCGGGCGTGGCGTCCTTGTAGTTCAGCTTGATGCCCAGGCCCTTGAGCCAGTCGGCGGCATCCTGCGGCGTCTGAGCTGCCGCCGGCGCGACAAGCGCCACCATCGCGATCGCCGCCACCGCGATCGCGCGCATTGTCCCTCTCATGTCCCGTCCCCCCGAACGCGTTGGACCTACGGCTGGATGTTGTCGGTAAACTTCGTCGGCGGTCGCTCGCCCCATTGCGACTGGAAGCCCTGCTCGACGCTCAGCAGATTGCCGCCCTGCGCCGCGTTCAGCCGGTCGGTGTCGGCCCAACGCTCATGCGAGCGGCCCCAGGGATCGCACCAGTAGTCGTAGACCTGGCTGCCCAGCAGGTGTCGGCCGATGCCCCACATATGCTCGTACTTGTTCAGGCTCTTGAGATACTCGTGGTCCTGCATCACCGCATCGATGTCGGGCACCTCGTAGGACAGGTGATTGAGTCCCGCTTTCTCGTGGCGGATGCAGAAGAAGACATGGTGGTCGACATAGTCGTCGCCGCGATCGAGCCGATTGAATGAGCCGATGATGTGATCGGGGCTGCCCGCATAAACGTCGTCAGAGCGGATGAAGCCCAGCGTGTCGCGGAACCACTTCACGGTCTCGTCGAATTTCGGCGTGCCCATCACGCCATGCGCGATACGCTTGATCATCGTCGGCGATTTCGACAACCGCATCAGCCGGCCCTTGCGGCGCAGTGGCTCGTCGCCGGTGTTGTGCGGATCGCGCGCGACGGCGAGGGGCGGCAGCTCGGCAACGCCGTGCACGAC
>JAFAZJ010000114.1 GCA_019239835.1 Alphaproteobacteria bacterium
GCGTAATCGGTCTCGTCCTGGCGCATGCCCTTGGTCGGCATCACCACCAGCTCGTGGATCAGCGAGGCCGCGGTGATGTGCAGCTTGGCACCACGCACGACAATGCCGTCGTTGCGCCGCTCGACGATGCGCACATAGAGATCGGGATCGTCCTGCTCGTGGGCGCGGCGCTTACGGTCGCCCTTGGCGTCGGTGATCACCTCGGCGGCGCGCAAATCGTTGTCGCGCGCGTGGCGGTACATGGTCTCGATGTTGGTGGCGTATTGCGGGTTCACCTTGCGCACCTGCTCGACCACGCTCATCAGCGCCATGTAGACGCTCGACACGCCGCCGACGATCGACAGCTCGCGCATCATGGCGATACGCGACCACAGATCCTGCTCGCTCCTGGGCATCTGGAAGATGCGATGCGCCTGATTGCCGTCCTCCGCGGTGTAGGTCATGCGCGCGCGGCGCTCGGCCGAATCGTGCCGGTAGTCGCTCGCCGCCACATCGAGCGGCACGCGAAAGCGCGGATGCGTCGTGACGTCGGCGATGCGTTCGCCGCCCCAGTAGGTCTCACGCCCGTCGCGCAGGCTCTCGACGTATTGCGCCGCGGTCTTCAGGCCCATGCTCGTCGCTCCCTATGCCGTCATTGCGCATAGGGGAGCGGCGGCCGGCAGGCGGGTCAAGCGCCCGCCCACCTGCCACATCGCGTTGCGGGTCGTCAGGTCAGGGTGCGGAAGAAGCCGTTGACGTCACGACCGCCAGCGAAGCTGTTGAAGGTGCCGTCCTTGGCGATCTCCTCGGCCGCCGCCATCACCGCGCTCCAGCCGACTTTCGCCAGCGCGCCACCGATCGAGACGCGCCGCACGCCGAGATCGGCGAGCTGCTTGACCGGCAGGCCCTGCCAGCCGACCAGCACGTTGACCGGCTTGGGCGCCACTGCCTTGACCTGCTCGGCGATGTCCTCTGCGGTGCGCACGCCGGGCGCATAGAGCACGTCGGCGCCTGCCTCGGCGAAGGCCACCAGCCGCTTGATGCTCTCGCTCTTGGCCTCGGGGTGACGCACCAGCCACGCCTCGCTGCGTGCCGTCAGCATCACCGGCAGGCCGGTGGCATCGATCGCCGCGCGTGCCGCACGGATACGTGCGACCGCTTCAGGCAAGTCGTAGAGCGGCTTGTCCCGCAGCGACGTGTGGTCCTCGATCGACAGGCCCGACACGCCGGTCTCGACGCAGCGTTTGACGCTGGCCGCGACGCCCTCGGGATCGTCGGCATAGCCCGATTCGAAATCGGCATTCACCGGCAGGTCGGTGGCGGCCGACAGCACGCGCAGATGTTCGAGCATCTCGTCGAGACTCACCGACCACTGGAAGTCGGCCTTGCCGATGGTCCAGGCGAAACCGGCCGAGGTGCTGGCCAGCGCCTTGAAGCCCAGGCTCTGCAGATAGCGCGCGCTGCCGATGTCCCAGGGATTGGGGATGACGAACGTGCCGCTCTCGTGCAGCGCGCGGTACTTGGCGATCTTGCCGGCTTGCGTGGTCATGGTGGATCTCCGGTGAGCGTGGCTGACGCTGTGCCGTAGCATCCCGGGCGTGCGTGACGTTTCTGTCGAGGCCGAAGATGTCCTGAGACAATTCGGTTCTCTACCTTCCCCAGGAGGGGGAAGGTGGCAGCGCGAAGCGCTGACGGATGGGGGATGTCTCAACACGCGTGGTGTTCGTCTTCGACATCCCCCATCCGCCCTTCGGGCACCTTCCCCCTCCGGGGGAAGGTAAGGTTGCTACGCCGCCTTCTGCTGGCGTCGGCCATGCTCGGTAACGAGGCGTGCAGCCAGTGCCGGGCTCGCCGCTGTCATCGGCAGGCGAAGCTCGGGGCTGGCGATCAGGCCTTCGAGCCACAGCCAGTGCTTGATCGCCGCCGGGTTGGGCTCGGCGAACAGCAGGCGCACGAGGTCGATCATGCCGCGCCATTCATCGAGCGCGGCCGCCGCGTCGCCGGCCAGCAGGCGCTCGCGCACGCGCGCGAAGCCCGCGGTCTGCACATGGGCCGCGGCCAGCACGCCGCCATCGGCACCCTGCGCCACCATGGTGCGGAACAGCGCGTCCTCGCCGGTCAGCACGGAGAAGCCTTCGGGCTTGCGACGGATCAGCTCGAAGCTCTGCATGGCGTCGCCGCAGCAATCCTTGACGCCCACGACGTTGGGTCGCTCGGCCAAGCGCAGCAGCGTGTCGTTGTCGAGGTTGACGCCGGTGCGATAGGGGATGTTGTAGACCAGGATCGGCCGCGTGCTCTTCTCAGCCAGCGCCTCGAAGTGCTGGCGCATGCCGTCCTGCGAAGGCCGCGTGTAGTAGGGACAGGTAATCAGGTAACCGCCGACCGGCCACGACGCGACCTTGTCGAGGGTCTTGAGCATCTTGCGCGTGTCGCTGCCGGAGAGGCCGAGCAGCAGCGGCCGGGCACCCTCGAGCGTCGCGGCCGAGACCTCGACCAGGCGCTGCAGCTCATCGTCGTCGAGGGTCAGCGACTCGCCGGTGGTGCCGGCGAGGATGAAGCCGTCGACCGGCAGGCCGGCATAGTGGCGCAGCAGCTTGCGCAAGGACGCCTCGTCGAGCGCGCCGTTGCGGAAGGGCGTGATCAGCGGCAGCCAGATGCCGCTGAAGCGCGTTCGTGCAGTGGTCGTGATGGTTCGGGTGATAGCCATGGTCTCGTCTCCTGTTGCGGCCGGTTCAGGAGCGGAAACCGCCAAAAGCGAAGGCCCCGTCCGGTCCGGCGGGGCCTCGTGGTCATCGATGCGACGTGCGTTCAGCGCAGGCAAAGACCTCCGGTCCCCAGATCTGGGTTCGGTTTGGCTTTGGCTTGCAGGACGCGCGTGCGCATAGACACATATTCGCGCGCAATACCCGCGCCGTCAACGCCAAGTGTCATCAAGCTGCAGTTGGAGGCTGCTACCTCCGGGCATTCCATCGCAAGCGAAAGGGAGAGTTCGCTATGGCTTGGTTCACCCGCTTCACGCGCTTTGGCGACATGCACATCGTCTACGGCCAGGAACACGGTATGTCCTGCGGCCTCGCCTGATGATGTGCGTCTTCAAGGTCAATAAGCTCACCCCCGGCAAGACCGCGATTACCACCGAGGAGGAGATCCGCAAGAAGTACCAGACGCTGCTGGGCTCGAATTACAACTCGGAGCAGGTCGGCACCTATCCGACGCTGCTGGCGAGCATTCTCACCAGCTTCACCCCGGGCACCTGGCGTTGGCAGCAACTCCAGCCCAACGCCGTCACCGCGAAGCTCATCGCCAAGGTCGGTGTCACGGGTGGCATTGGTCCGGTCGTCGACGTCGAGCCGGTGATCCTGGGCGTCGACTGGGATCTCGGCGGCGCGCACTGGGTGGTCGTCGACACCATCCGCTCGCCGTTCTTCTCGAAGTACGCCACGGTCAACGATCCCTGGGACGCCAACGTCCACATGCAGGAGATCAGCGACACCGGCCCGTTCACCTACAAGGCTGGCGAAGGCGGCTTCAGCATCGATGGCTGGGACAGCTCGATCGCCGAGAGCCGCAAGCAGAAATACGACAACACGTCGAAGGGCATGGTGAAGACCTGGGGCATGATCTGCCGCGACTAGGCAGGATCAGCCCAGGCCCGGGATCAGGTCGCGTCCGGCCCGGAACTCCAGCGTCGAGCCGACGAAGTCATCCGTCACCGGCTCGACGCGGCCGCCGAGATGCCTGGCCAGGAACGCCTCCGCCACAGCGGTGAAGGCGCGACGGTTCTCGACGCGGCGGAAGCCGTGGCCCTCGTCGCTGAAATAGACGTAGCTCACCGGGATCTTGCGCCGCTGCATCTCGGCCACGAGCTGGTCCGACTCCGACGGCGTCACCCGCACGTCGTTGGCACCCTGCGCGATCAGCATCGGCCTGACGATGCGATCGACGTGATAGAGCGGCGAGCGCTCGCGCAGCATCGCGCGACCCGCTTCGCTGGTGTAGTCGCCCATGCGGGTCTTCCACACCGTCTGCCACGGACGCCAGTAGGGCGGGATGGTGTCGAGGAACGTCGTCAGGCTGGAGATACCGAAGATGTCGACGACGCAGGCGAATTTCTCCGGCGTGAAGGTCGCGCCGGCCAGCGCGGCGTAACCGCCGTAGCTGCCGCCATAGATCGCCACCTTCGCCGGATCGGCGATCTTCTGCGCGATCGCCCAATCGACCGCGTCGATCAGGTCGTCGTGCATGCGCCGGCCCCATTCCATGTTGGCGGCGTTGACGAACGCTTTGCCGAAGCCGGTCGAGCCGCGGTAGTTCACGCTCAGCACCGAATAGCCGCGATTGGCCAGCCATTGATGCGTGGAGTTCAGGCCCCACTCGTCGCGGCCCCATGGCCCGCCATGCACCACCAGCACCATCGGCCCCGGCCGGCCCTCGACCGCATCGCGCGGCCGCGACAGGTAACAGACCAGATCCAGCCCGTCGCGCGAGCGCACGACATGCGGCCGCATCGATACCAGCGGCAGCCCCTTGAACGAAGGGCGCACCTCGAACAGCGGCCGCGCTGTCTTGGTCGTGCGGTCGTAGTGGGTGTAGATCGCCGACTGCGCGTCGCGCTCGTGGTAGGTGATCCAGTGCCGCTTGTCGTCCGACAGGCTGACCCAGCCGACATCGCCCTCGATCGCCTTGCCCACGCGCTCGAGATCCTCGGCATAGGCGGCATCGACTGCCTGCACGCGACCGCGCAGATGCTTCGACATCGCGAGCAGCGGCTTCGAGGTGAGCGGATCGAGCCAGGTCTCGACGATATCGGCGCGGGCATCCTCGGCCAGCACACGCGTCGCGCCGGTGGCGAGATCCTGCGCCACCAGCGCGCTGCGGTCGCGGCCGCGCGAATCGAGCCAGTAGAGCTCGCGCTGATCGTCGCTGAACTCGATCATGCGCGTGTTCATGGTGTCGTCCAGGGGGACGCGCCCGAATGACCGCCACGGGCCCTGGTCCTCGCGCGCGAAGAACTCGACGCTGCCATCGTCGAGATTGCGCTGGCCATAGCGCACGCGGAAGCGCTGGTCGGTGAAGAGGCCGGAGAAGCCTTCGTCGTTGCGATAGACCAGGCTCTCGCGGCCGCTGGCGATGTCGTAGCGGAAAACGTCGAAATAGCGCTTGTCGCGCGCGTTGTGGGCGATCAGCAGCTCGTCCGGAAAGTTACGCGACGTCTGGTGGACGAAGGAGCGTACGCCAGGGCCCGGCGTCAGCGTCTTGATCTCGCCACTCGCCAGGTCGACACGATGCGCCTGCCAGTTCTCGTCGCCGGCCTGCTCTCGGAAGAAGACGATGAAGCGGCCGCTGGGCAGCCACCAATAGGACGGACTGATATCGCGGTCGGTGACGCGCGTAATCGGGCGCGCCTTGCCGAGATCATCCAGCGGCGCCAGCCAGAGATTGACGATACCCTCGTGCGGCGCCAGCCAGACCAGCCGCGTGCCGTCGGGGCTGATCGAGGCGCGCGTGCGCTCCGCCGGCGCGAACAGCGTGCGCCGTGGAATCAGCGCCGGGGTCTGTCCACGTGCGACACCTGAAACGAACGGCAGGAAAGCGGCGCCGGCCAAGGCGGCACGACGCGTCAGGGGGAAGGAGCGACCGGACATGACAGTCTCCGCGGAAGGCCGCGGACTTTACACGGGTCCGGCCACCATTCCATGACGGCAGAGATCAGCCGTGCGTCAGGCCTGCCGCCTCGACGCCGGCGATGCAGGCGGCTTCGTCCTCGTCGCCGGTGCCGCCGGATGCGCCAGCGGCGCCCAGGATGTTGCCCGCGACGTCCTTGATCAGCACCGCGCCGGTCTGCGGCAGGAACTTGCCCTGCGCCGTGGCGGAGAGCGCACCGAAGAATTGCGGATTCTCCTTGGCGCGACCCAGCAGCGTGCGGCTCGAGGCGCCCATGCCGACCGCCGCCCAGGCCTTGCCGGTGGCGATATCGACGCGGAACATGCTGGCGCCATCCTCGCGCTGGGCCGATTTCACGTGACCCGACTCATCGAGCACGACGACAGCCAACGGCTTGATCTTCATCTCGCGCGCCTTGGCGAAAGCGGCGGCGACGATGGCATTGGCCTGGACGAGCGTGAGCGGCATGAGCGGACCCCTGTTGGTGGCCCGCCACTTTAGCGCGTCGCAGCTCTGTGTCATTCCGAGCGAAGCGAGGAAACTAGGAAGGCAGTCTGGATCCCTCGCTGCCGCTCGGGTTGACAGATGTGCGCTATTCGAGCTTGAGGCCGGTGCGTTTGATGAAGGCCTGCCAGCGCTCGACCTCGGCGCGGATCGTGGCCATGAACGCCTCCGACGTGCCGCCGACCGCGATCACGCCGTCGCGCGCCAGACGCTCGGAGATCTCCGGGCTCTTCAGCACGGCGTCCAGCTCGCTGTTCAGGCGGCGCAGGATGTCTTCGGAGATGCCCTTGGGGCCGATCATGCCGTGCCAGAGATTGAAACCGGCATGGCCGAAACCCTGCTCGGTATAGGTCGCGATATCGGGCGCGACGCTCAGGCGCTGCTTCGATGTGATGGCGATGGCGCGGACCTGGCCGTTTCGGACGTAGGGCAGCATCGTCGTCGTACCGCCGGACAGCATTTGCAGGTTGCCGGCGATCAGGTCGTTGAGCGCCAGCGCCGTGCCGCGATAGGGCACGTGCGTTGCCTTGACGCCGGCGGCATCGAGCAGGAACTCGGTGCTGAGATGCACCAGGCCGCCGGGGCCGCTCGAGCCGTAGGCAAGCTTGCCGGGATCGCGCTTCATCAGCGCCACCAGCTCGGGCAGGGTCTTCGCCTGAACCGACGGGTGCACGGCCAGCACACCGGGCTCGTCGGTGAACTGGCCGATCGCCACGATGTCGTTGAGCGAATCGAACGACGGCTTGTGCAGGATCGCGTTGATCGCGTAGCTGCCGGAGATGGTCAGGAAGATATAGCCGTCGGCCGGCGATTTGATCGCGACTTCGGCGCCGAGATTACCGCCGGCGCCAGGCTTGTTGTCGACCAGCATCGTCTGGCCGAGGCGCGCCGAGAGCTTCTCGGCAATCAGGCGCGAGGTGAAGTCCGAGCCGCCGCCCGGCGCGAACGGCGCCACCAGCTTCAACGGCCGCGACGGCCAGGTATCGGCGAAGGACGGCCGCGCTAGTGCCGCGGCAGTGCTTGCGGCGAGGAACAGGCGACGATGCATCACGACACCACCGGCCAGGGCACGCGAATTTCCTGCAACGGCACGTGCTGCTGCGCGGCGTGCATGTCGGTCTCACCGACGCCGCCCTGCGCCCGCGCGCGCGGCAAGGTGATCTTCACGGCGTTGATCAGGTCGAAGAAGCCGAAGGTGATGATGTTCTGGGTCGGCACGTTGTAGAGCTGCGAGACCAGCTCCTTGGTGATCACGCCGCTTTGGCGCACCGCCTCGAAATCCTCTTTGGTCTTGAAGACGATATCGAGGGTGATCTCGAACGGCCCGGCGTTCTTGCTGCGGATCACCTTGGCGATCTCGCGCAACGGTGTGGTCGCGGCGCTCACGCGCGGATCTCCTCGTAGCGGATCGGAAACAGCGCCGTCGGGCTGTCGACCTTCATCAGGTGATAGACGTTGAACTCGCAGGCCTCGCCCAGCGGGATCTCCAGCGGCGTGAACGGCGAGGCGAGATTGCCGGCGGTAGCGATGCGGCCGGGATAGGGCGCGTGCATCAGGGTCGTGCGCGCCTTGCCGCAGATTGCTGTTGCCAGCGACTGCGTCGCGGCCGCCACCTCGACGATGATGCACAGCTCGTGGGCCGGCGTGGTGACCGGCTCGAGATCGCCCATCACGCCGTTCTTGCCGTAGAGATGGGGGATGATGCGGTAGGTCTCGGGCGGCACGTCCGAGAAGTAGGCGCGCGTCGCCGCGAACACCTTCTCCAGCAGGCCGTCGATCTGGGCGATGAAGATCGGATCGCGCGCGCCGGCGATGAAGATGCTGCGATAGCCGGAGGTCTTCGCGCCTTCCAGCTTCACCGTGTACGGATTGGACGGAATGAAGCGACTGCCCGACACGCGAACACGCCGGTCGGTCACCTGCTCGTACTTGCACTGTGAGAGGTCGAGCGTGCCGCCGGGTCCTGGCAGCAGGAAGGGGTGCGTCTTCTCGTAGAGCGTATGCGCGGCAACCGATGCTGTCGTGCAGCGCTCCTCGGGATTGAGCGGCTCGATCTCGAAATGATCCTGACGCAAATAGCCCATGACGTTGCGGCCGACAGGCTCGGCGCACAGCGCGCCGCACTCCATGATCTTGCCCATGTGCCAGGCCAGCGCGGGATCGAAGCCGGCGCGGATCGCCATCGCCGCGGTGGGCGAGGGATCGTAGGCGCGGCCGCTCACGATCACGTCGACGCCTTCGCTTTCGTCGAGCGCCTTGAGAAACGGCTCCGCGCCCATCTGCGCCACGACGACGGTCGCAGCGTCGATCTCGCGTGGGTCGAGCGGCGGCACCGGGCCCAGCGGCTCGACGCGCCCGGCGCGCAGCTCGCGCGCGATATGGGCCTTGTCGATGTTGGCGTAGATCGAGGCCAGCTTGAACTGCCAGCCGCGCCGCTTGGCGATCTCCGCGATGATGTCGCGGAAGACGTCGACATGCAGGTTGGTGCCGTCGCCGCCGGCTGAAGAGATCAGCACCGGAATGCGGGTCTCGTGCTGGGCCTGCAGCAGGACCTCGATGTCCTTCACATAGGCTTCGCGGCTGCAGGTCATCTCGCCCTTGCCGAGCTTCTGCGGGCCGGAGTCGGTCGAGCCGGAATCGATGGTGATGGCATGCGGCTTCAGCGCCAGGCCGCGCCGGAAGTGGTCCACCGGAAAGCCGTAGCCCAGCATGCCCGAGGGCGTGAGGATTCGGATTTCGTCGTTGCTCGCCGTCGCCATGTTCACCTGCCCACAGGCCGCCAATCCGTCGCTCCGTATCATTGACGATCATGGAATGCAACTGGTATACCATCGGCACAATGGACGGTCTGACCCCCGAAATCGACAGCGGCGAGACACGCAAGCTCTCCAGCGTGGCCTATGCCGCGGTGCTCGACATGATCCTGCGCGGGATCCTGGCCGCGGGCGAGCTGGTGACCGAACGCCAGATCGCGGCGCGCCTGGGCATGTCGCGCACACCAGTGCGCGAGGCCGTGCGCCGGCTCGAAGGCGAAGGCACCCTGGAGCGTCAGCGCAGCGGCGCGCTGGTGGTGAAGCCCTATTCGATGGAGGAGTTCCTTCACGCGCTGGCGGTGCGGCGCCTGCTCGAGGGCGAAGCGGCGCGCCTCGCCGCCGGCCGGCTGTCGCCCGCGATGCTGGCTGATTTCCGCGCCCGTACGGCGGCGCTGCGAGAGGGCCACGCGGGCAACGACAGCGGCATGCGGCAAGGCGATCGCGATTTCCACGCTGCCATCGCCGCGGCTTCTGGCAATCCAGTGCTCGCCGCCACCATCGCGGATCTGCGCCAGCGCACGGCGATGTTTCGCCTCGGCCGTTTGCCGGGGCGCATCGATGATGTCTGCAACGAGCATCTGGCGATCATCGACGCTCTCGAACGCGGTGATGGCGAAGCCGCACGCGCGGCGGCCCTGGCGCATATCGACAACGTGCGCAACCACCTGCTGCAACGACTGACGGCGATCTAGACGCTACTTCCGCGTCAGCCGCTGCACGACCATGTCGAGCTGGTCGAAGTGCTCGAGATGAATCGTCATCCTGGTTTCTTCGCCCGATCCGATCGGATCGATCTCGACGCGCAAACCCAACGATTCGGTCAGCGTGCGTTCGAGCGCCATCGTATCGGCGTCCTTGTCACCTGCCCTCGCCGTTGTTGCAGGCTTTGCCGATGCGCCGCTGCTCGCTGAAGGTTTCGCGCTCGACTTGTTCCAGCCCGGCGGCACGCCCTTGCCGTCCCAGCCGTCCTTCGCCGCTTCCTTCGCGACATTGCCCAGGCGCTCGAACTCGCGCGTGCTCAAGCCCTGCTCGAGTCCGAAGCGCGCCAGCGCCGTCGGGTCCTTCGTGCCCAGTAGCGCGCGCGCCTGACCGGCATCGAGGCGCCGATCGGTGAGCATCGCCACGACATCGGGCGGCAGCTCGAGCAGGCGCAGCGTGTTGGCGACGTGCGCGCGGCTCTTGCCCACCGTGGCGCCGATGCGTTCCTGTGTGTGGCCGAACTCGCTCTGCAGGCGGCGGTAGGCGGTGGCTTCCTCGATCGGGCTGAGATCGGCGCGCTGCACGTTCTCGATCAGCGCGATCTCCAGCGCGTCGCGATCGGCCAGCGTCTTGATGACGACAGGCACCTCGTGCAGCTGCGCCCGCTGCGCCGCGCGCCAGCGCCGCTCGCCGGCGACGATCTCGTAGCGCTGCGGCACGACCGCGCCATCGGGACCGCGCTGCGGGCGCACCAGGATCGGCTGCACCAAGCCATGCGCCGCGATCGACTCGGTGAGCTGGGCCAGGCCCTCCTCGGAGAACTCCAGACGCGGCTGGTACTTGCCACGCTGCAGCCATTCGATCGGCAAGGTCCCGGTTGGCGCGACCGCAGGCGCTGACGCGGCGGGTGGCGGCGCCGTCGGCGCGGCGGCCGGCTTCTCGACAGCGTCCGGGGCGGGCGCCGGCGTATCGTCGCCCAGCAGCGCCGCCAGCCCGCGACCCAACCCCCGCGGCTTGATCGGTTCCTTGCTCATCGCGCGGCTCCCTCAACAGCGGGAATGCCCAGGCGCCGGCGGCGCAACAGCTCGCCGGCCAGCAGGATGTAGGCTTGCGAGCCGCTGCAGTCCTTGTCGTAGACCAGCACCGGAAGGCCATGCGAGGGCGCCTCCGACACCCGCACATTGCGCGGGATCGTGGTGCCGAAGGCGACATCGCCGAAATGTGCCCGCACGTCCTTCTCGACCTGGACGGCGAGGTTGTTGCGGCGGTCCATCATGGTGAGGATGATCCCGGCGATCTGCAGCTTGGGGTTGAGTGCCTTGCGCACCCGTTCGATGGTGCGCACCAGGTGACCGACGCCTTCCAAGGCAAAGAACTCGCATTGCAGCGGCGACAGCACGGCGTCGGCTGCAACCAGTGCGTTCAATGTCAGCAAGCCGAGCGAGGGCGGGCAGTCGATCAGGATCAAATCCCAGTGCGTGTAAGCGCCGCTTACATCGAGCG
>JAFAZJ010000164.1 GCA_019239835.1 Alphaproteobacteria bacterium
ACTGTAAATACGCATTTGAGTACCGAATTACGAATTAGCACGCGCGAGGCACCATGGACGCCGTGTCCGAGCCCTTCGTCGACTTCCGCACCGCGCCGGAGCGCTACCGGCACTGGAAGCTCAAGCTCGACGGCAACGTGGCGATCCTCGCCATGGACATCGCCGAGGACGCGACGCTCAAGCCGGGCTACCGGCTGAAGCTGAACTCCTACGATTTGGGCGTCGACATCGAGCTGGCCGATGCCGTGCAGCGCCTGCGCTTCGAGCATCCCGAGGTCGGCGCTGTCGTCATCACCTCGGCCAAGGACCGCGTGTTCTGCTCGGGCGCCAACATCAACATGCTCGGCGTGTCGAGCCATGATCACAAGGTGAACTTCTGCAAGTTCACCAACGAGACGCGCAACGGCATCGAGGACGCATCGACCTACTCCGGCCAGACCTACCTCTGCTCGGTCAACGGCACGGCGGCGGGTGGCGGCTACGAGCTGGCGCTGGCCTGCGAGAGCATCATCCTCGCCGACGACGGCAGCTCCGCGGTGTCACTGCCCGAGCTGCCGCTGCTGGCCGTGCTGCCGGGCACCGGCGGGCTGACGCGCCTGGTCGACAAGCGCAAGGTGCGCCGCGACCACGCCGATTTCTTCTGCACCGTCAGCGAGGGCATGCGCGGCAAGCGCGCCGTCGAATGGCGCCTGGTCGACGAGATCGTGCCGCGCTCCAAGCTCGACGAAGCCACCATGGCCCGCGCGCGCGCCATCGCCACAAAGTCCGACCGGCCCAAGGCGGCCAAGGGCATCGCCCTGACGCCGGTGTCACGCACGATCGAGGGCGACCGCATCGCCTACACGCATGTCACCGTCGAGATCGACCGCGATCTGCGCGCCGCGCACTTCCACATCAAGGGGCCCGAGGCCGCGCCGCCGAAAGACGCCGCCGGTATCGAAGCCCAGGGCGCCGCGTTCTGGCCGCTGGCCTTCGCCCGCGATCTGGACGACGCGATCCTGCATCTGCGGCTCAATGAAGGTGACATCGGTACCTGGGTGTTCCACAGCAGCGGCGATACGGAGCTGGTCACCGCCTATGACGATCTGCTGCTGACCAACCAGTCGCACTGGCTGGCACGCGAGATCACGCTGTACCTCAAGCGCACGCTCAAGCGCGTCGACGTTTCCTCGCGCAGCCTGATCGCCTTGGTCGAACAGGGTTCGTGCTTCGCCGGTACCTTGCTGGAGCTGGTCCTCGCCGCCGACCGTTCCTACATGCTGATCGGCAAGCTCGAAGGCAGCAATCTGCCCGAGGCCACCGTGCGGCTGAGCGGGCTGAACTTCGGGAAGCTGCCGATGGGCAATGGGCTCAGCCGTCTGGAGAGCCGCTTCCTCGCCGAGCCGGCGCATGTCGACGCGCTGAAGGATGAGATCGGCAAGGCGCTCGACGCCGAGACCGCCGAGTCGCTGGGCCTGGTGACCTTCACCCCCGACGACATCGATTGGGAGGACGAGGTGCGGCTCGCGATCGAGGAGCGCGCCAGCTTCTCGCCCGACGGGCTCACTGGCATGGAAGCCAACCTGCGCTTCGCCGGTCCCGAGACCATGGAGACCAAGATCTTCGCCCGCCTCACGGCGTGGCAGAACTGGATCTTCCAGCGCCCCAACGCCGTCGGTGGCGACGGCGCGCTCAAGCTTTACGGATCGGGCCGCAAGCCGGTCTACGATCGTCGCCGCGTATAAATCCACCGCCTCGTCCTGAGGAGCGCACAAAGCGCGCGTCTCGAAGGACAGGCAACAGTCCGGGTGTTGCCCACCCTTCGAGACGGCCGCGATGCGGCCTCCTCAGGGTGAGGCGGAGATGAACGGAGGACAACATGTCCATCAACTACAGCGAACGCATCCCCAACAACGTCGACCTGTCGAGCGACCGCCGCCTGCAGCGCGCGCTGGAGGCGTGGCAGCCGAACTACCTGCAATGGTGGCGCGACATGGGGCCCGACGGGACGCTCGACTACGACGTCTACCTGCGCACCGCGATCTCGACCGACGCCAATGGCTGGGCGAATTTCGGCTACGTGAAGATGCCGGAGTATCGCTGGGGCATCTTCCTCGCCGACCGCGAGGCCGACCGCCGCATCGCCTTCGGCGACGAGAAGGGCAAGCCGGCCTGGCAGGAAGTGCCCGGCGAGCATCGTTCGACCCTGCGCCGCCTGATCGTCACCCAGGGCGACACCGAGCCGGCCTCGGTCGAGCAGCAGCGCCTGCTCGGCAAGACCGCGCCGTCGCTCTACGACCTGCGCAACCTGTTCCAGATCAACGTCGAGGAAGGCCGCCACCTCTGGGCGATGGTCTACCTGCTGCACGCCTATTTCGGCCGCGACGGCCGCGAAGAGGCCGAGGAGATTCTGCAGCGCCATTCCGGCGATCCCGACAAGCCGCGCATCCTGGGCGCCTTCAACGAGAAGACGCCGGACTGGCTCAGCTTCTTCATGTTCACCTACTTCACCGACCGCGACGGCAAGTACCAGCTCGCCTCGCTGGCCGAGTCCGGCTTCGATCCGCTGGCCCGCTCCTGCCGCTTCATGCTGACCGAGGAAGCGCACCACATGTTCGTGGGCGAGACCGGCGTCGGCCGCATCATCCAACGCACCTGCGAGGTGATGAAGGAGCGCAAGACCGACGACGTGCGCGCGCTGGGCTGCATCGACCTGCCGACGATGCAGAAGTACCTCAACTTCCACTTCTCGGTGTCGCTCGACCTATTCGGCCAGGAAGCCTCGACCAATGCCGCGAACTACTACACGGCAGGTGTGAAGGGCCGCTACCTCGAGACCCGCATCGACGATGACCACCAGCTCGCGGCCGCGCAGTACGCCATCCTCGGCCTCGACGGCAACGCCGTGGTCGAACGCACGGTGCCGGCGCTGACCGCGCTCAACGAGCGCCTGCGCCAGGACTACATCGACGACTGTGCCAAGGGCGTGCTGCGCTGGAACAAGGCCATCGAGCGCGCCGGCATCGACTTCGAGATGAGGCTGCCGCACCGCGCCTTCAACCGCCGCATCGGCGGCTTCGCCGGCGCGCGTGTTTCTCCCGAGGGCAAAGTCGTCGACGAAGCGACGTGGAAGGCCAACGAGGCCAAGTGGCTGCCCAGCGACGAGGACCGCGCCTACGTCACCTCGCTGATGGGCCCGGCCATCACCGAGGCTGGCAAGTACGCCAACTGGATTGCGCCGCCGGCCCGGGGAATCAACAATCAGGGACCCGAGTTCGAGTACGTCCGCTTCAACTGACGCACAGGGCCAGCCACCGCCGCATGACGATCGAGCACATCGAAACACTCATCATCGGCGGCGGACAGGCCGGCCTCACCATGAGCCACCGGCTCAGCCAACGCGGCCGGCCGCATCTCGTGGTCGAGCGTCATCGCATCGCCGAACGCTGGCGCACGGAACGCTGGGACGGCCTGCGCTTCCAGTTCCCCAACTGGTCGGTGCGGCTGCCCGACTTCCCATTCCCGCACGACGAGCCCGACGGCTTCACCACCAGCGCAGCCATCGTCGACTTCCTCACCGCCTACGCCGCGCACATCGCAGCGCCCGTCCGTAGCGGCGTCAAAGTGACGGCGCTGCGGCGCGCCGACAGCGGCTTCCTCGCCGAGACGTCGCAAGGACCGATCGCGGCGGACAATGTCGTCGTCGCTACCGGTCCGTATCAGCGTTCGGTGATTCCAGACCTGCCGATCGACAGTGGCGTTTTCCAAGTCCATGCCAGCCGCTATCGCGATCCGTCGCAGTTGCCCGAGGGTGCGGTGCTGGTTGTCGGTTCCGGCGCGTCGGGCTCGCAGATTGCGGAAGAGCTGCTGCGCGCGGGTCGGCGCGTCTACCTCAGCTGCGGCGAGCATCGCCGCATGCCGCGGCGCTATCGCGGCCACGATCTGATCCGCTGGCTCGAGATGATGCGCCTCGACCAGACGCCGGTGGAGAAGCGTGGCCCGTCCGCCGCGCTGCCGCTGATCACCGGCGCCTATGGCGGCCACACGATCGATCTGCGCCGCTTCGCCGCCGATGGCATCACGCTGGTGGGTCGGCTGAAGGCAGCCAGCGGCAGCGTGCTGCACTTCGCCGACGACCTCGCGCATAGCCTGGCGCAGGGCGATGCGGCGTATGGCGGCTTTCTCGACCTGGTCGACGCCTACATCGCGCAGGAGCGGCTCGACGCGCCGGCCGAGCCTCAGGCGCGCGTCCGCCTGCCCGACCCCGCTTGCGTCAGCACGCCGATCCGCAGCCTCGATCTGCGTGCAGACGGCATCGGCACCGTGCTGTGGTCGACCGGCTACGGTTTCGACTTCAGCTGGCTGCAGGTGCCGGTGCTCAACGAACGCGGTGAGCCGCGGCACCGCCATGGCGTGACCGACGTGCCGGGGCTGTATTTCCTTGGCCTCATGTGGCTGTCGAAGATGAGCTCATCGTTCCTTTCGGGCGTCGGCGACGATGCCGCGCGGCTTGCCGATCACATCGCGGCCGACGCACGGCAACCGGCATAGGGCAGGATGCATTCATGACTCTCCCCGCAGGCATTTCCTTCTCGGCCAACCAGCGCGTTGTTCTTCCCGCCCGCTTCAATGTCGCCGTGCCGTTCATCGATCGGCACCTCGCCGAGGGTCGCGGGAACAAGCTGGCGATTCGTACGCTCAGCGAAGACGTCACCTACGTCCAGCTTGCCGAGCGCGTGAACCGCACGGGCAGCGCGCTGCTGGCACTCGGGCTCAAGCCCGGCGACCGGCTGATGATGGTGGTGAAGGACTGTCCGGGGTTCTTCTATCTGTTCTGGGGCGCGATTAAGGCGGGCATCGTGCCGGTGCCGCCCAACACGCTGCTGCGCGCCGCCGACTACGCCTATCTGTTCGAGGATTCCGGCTGCGGCCTCGTCGTCTATTCGCAGGAATTCGCCGCCGAGATCGAGCCGGCGCTGAAGCAGGTGCCGGTGAAGGCGCTGACCGTCGATGCCTTCCTCGCGAAGATGGCGAGCGCCTCAGACCAGCTCGAAGCGCGCCTCGCCGCGCCGACGGACGATTGCTTCTGGCTCTACTCCTCCGGCTCGACCGGGCGGCCCAAGGGCGCGGTCCACCTGCAGCGCGACATGGTGGTGACCAGCGAGCTCTACGGTGTGCGCGTGTTGGGCGTGCGCGAGAGCGACGTGTCGTACTCTGCCGCCAAGCTGTTCTTCGCCTACGGCCTGGGCAACGGCATGACCTTCCCGCTGTGGACTGGCGGCACGGCGATCCTCGACGATCGGCGCCCTACCCCGGATACAACGTTCGAGATCATCGAGCGCTTCAAGCCGACGCTCTATTACGGCGTGCCGGCGCTCTACGCCCCGCAGCTCGTGGCGCTGGACAAGGCCAGGCGCGATTTCTCCAGTGTGCGCGCGTGCGTCTCGGCCGGCGAAGCACTGCCGGCCGAGATCTTCCGCCGCTGGAAGGAAAAGACCGGCACGATCATCCTCGACGGCATCGGCTCGACCGAGGCGCTGCATATTTTCATTGCCAACAGCCTGGCCGATCACCGCCCCGGCACGTCAGGCAGGCCGGTGCCGGGCTACGAGGCGCAGATTCTCGATGAGCATCGCAAGCCGGTTGCCAAGGGCGAGAGCGGCCGGCTGTGGATCCGCGCCGAATCGGCGGCGAAGTACTACTGGAACAAGCCGGAGAAGACCGCCGAGACCATGGTCGATGGCTGGCTCAACACCGGCGATACCTACCGCCAGGACGAAGACGGTTATTTCATCTACGACGGCCGCAGCGACGACATGCTGAAGGTCGGCGGCATCTGGTGCTCGCCGGTCGAGATCGAGAATTGCCTGATCGGCCACACCGCGGTGCTCGAAGCTGCCATCGTTGGCCAGGCCGACGAGAACGAGCTGGTGAAGCCCAAGGCCTACGTCGTGCTCAAGCCCGGCCAGGACGCCGGTGAGTCGCTGACCACTGAGTTGATGAGCCTTTGCCGCTCGACCCTGGCGCCGTACAAATACCCGCGCTGGGTCGAGTACGTGCCCGAGCTGCCCAAGACCGCGACCGGCAAGATCCAGCGCTTCAAGCTGCGAGCGTGACCCCAGGTCCTTGCTGTCATTCCGAGCGTAGCGAGGAATCCAGGGACGGCGCCTGGATTCCTCGCTACGCTCGGAATGACAGAGTGATTTCGTCAATCACGGGAGAAACCGATGAAGCCCAGGATCATGCGCGCCGGCGTCCGGCAAACATCGAAGGCCGAGGCGGCAAACTTCGTCGGATCGGTGATGTCCGACCCAGTGTGGGCACCCGAAGGCCCGTCGAAGCTGCGCGCCTCGCGCGTGACGTTCATGCCCGGCGGCCGCACCAACTGGCACCAGCATGCCGTGGGCCAGATCCTCTATGTGCTCTCCGGCATCGGCCGCTACCAGCTCGAGGGCCAGCCGGTGCAGGAGATCCGCCCGGGCGACACGGTGGTGATCCCGCCCAACGCGCGGCATTGGCACGGCTCGGCGCCCGACACGATGATGTGCCATCTCGCCATGTCGGAGACCGACGAGAAGGGCCAGGCCACGACCTGGCACGAGCCGGTGAGCGACGCCGACTACGGCAAGGTACCGGCGAAAGAGTGAGCCCTTCCGATGGATTTCGATCTCGTACTGCGTGACGTGCGGTTGGCCGACAGCAAGCGCGACCAGCCGACGACGGACATCGGCGTCAAGGATGGCCGCATCGCGGCGATCGCGCGCGGGCTCGGCGGCAACGCCAAGGAGGAGGTCAGGGGCGGCGGCCGACTTGTCTGCTCGGGCTTCGTCGAGACCCACATCCATCTCGAGAAGTCCTGCATTCTCGAGCGCTGCGAATGCACGACCACACGCAATCCGCATCTGGCGATGGAGCGCGTGTCGGCGGTCAAGCACACCTTCACGGTCGAGGACGTCATCGAGCGCGCCTCGGGCACCCTGGAGAAGTGCGTCGGCCACGGCGCCACGCGCATGCGCACCCATGTCGAGGTCGACCCCAAGATCGGGCTGCGCGGCTTCGACGGCGTGAAGACGCTGATCGACAAGTACAAATGGGCGATCGACCTCGAGATCTGCGTCATGCCGCAGGAGGGTCTGACCAACAATCCCGGCACCGACGAGTTGATGATCGCCGCGCTCAAGAACGGCGCCACCGTCGTCGGCGCGGCGCCGAACTACGATACCGACCGCGCGGCGCAGATCCGCCGCGTCTTCGAGATGGCGCGCGAGTTCGATGTCGACATCGACATGCACCTCGACAGTGGCGCATCCGCAGAGGAGCTCGACACGCTGCTCGTCTGCGACCTCACCGAAAAATACAAATGGGGCGGCCGCGTCGCGGTGGGTCATGTCGGCAAGCTGTCGACCATGCCATGGAAGGATCTCGACAAGGTCGCCAAGCGCATGGCCGATACCGGGGTCGCCGCCACCGTGCTGACGGCGACCGATCTCTACCTCGGCGGCCGCCACACCGACCACAACGTGCCGCGCAACGTCGTCGACCTCAATCGTCTCACCGAGCTCGGCGTCACCTGCTCGGTTGGCTCCAACAACATCCTCAATCCGTTCACGCCGTTCGGCGACGGCCAGCTGCTGCGCCAGATCAACATGCACGCGATCGTCACGGCGCGCGGCAACGACGACGAGGTGAAGGCGCTGTGGGACATGACCACGTCGACCGCGGCGCGGTTGATGCGCAAGGACGACTACGGCGTCGCCGTCGGCAATCCCGCGGATCTCGTGATGCTCGACGCGCCCGATTCTGTCACGGCCTTACGCACCGTCGCGCCCGTGCTGGCCGCCTTCAAGCGCGGCCGCCGCACCGTGACGCGCGAGCCCGTGAGGCTGCATCGGCCGTAGCTACAGCGACACGAGACTGGCATTGCCGCCGGCGGCGGCCGTGTTGACGCTGACGGAGCGCTCCCAGACAAGCTGCTCGAGCGCGCATCCGGCCGAGCTGCAGAGATAGAGCGGGATGATCCTGCCCTCGCGCGCCGAGACCTTGCGCGCGATATCGCGGGCTGCATCGTCCATCGTCTCGATCAGGACCGCGTCGCAGTCGGGTAGCGAGTCGTCCGGCACGGCCTCGATGAATGAGCGCAGGTCGGTCGGCAGCTTCGGGAACGCAGCAAGGGTGCTTTTCCATCCGACCGCCACGTTCCCAGTCGAAAGCGCCGCGCCGATCTGAACAGCGAGCGCCTCCCTCGACCTGGCGGTGCACAGCACGCGGCCTTTGGCAGTGAGCGTGTAGGTGTTGCTCTCGCCGACCGGTCCGCGCAAGACGCTCGAATGGCCAAGCGGCGATTGCCGATTGAAGGCATCGCAAAGGCTGGCTTCGGCGACGCCCGCGGTGCGCAGAAACTCGCTCCAGCGAAGCGCGGCCGCCGGCGCCGTGCCCTGGATCGATACACCCGGATGCCGCGACAGCAGCCTGTAGAG
>JAFAZJ010000306.1 GCA_019239835.1 Alphaproteobacteria bacterium
TCACACTCCCGCTGTCGCTGCCCGGCATCTTCGCCGGCTGCCTGCTGGTGTTCATCCCGGCGGTGGGCGAGTTCGTGATCCCCGACCTGCTGGGCGGCACCGAGACCTTGATGATCGGCAAGGTGCTGTGGGACGAGTTCTTCTCCAACAGCGACTGGCCGCTGGCCTCCGCGGTGGCGGTGCTGATGCTGGTCATCCTGCTGGCGCCGATCGCGCTGTACCAGCGCCTGCGCGCGCGCGAGCTCGACGGGAAATGAGGCGCCTGCCGCTCACGGCGCTGGCCTTCGGCTACGCCTTCCTCTACCTGCCGATCGCCACGGTCATCGTCTACTCCTTCAACGAGTCGCGCCTGGTGACGGTGTGGAGCGGCTTCTCGACCAAATGGTGGAGCGCGCTGTTCGCCAACGAGGCGATGATCGACGCCGCGCTGCTGTCGCTGCGCATCGCCCTGGTCAACGCCTGTGCTGCGACCGTGCTGGGCACGATGGCCGGCATCGCCCTGGCGCGTCACCCGCGCTTCCTCGGCCGCTCGCTCTTCGTCGCGCTGGTGATCGCGCCGCTGGTGATGCCGGAGGTGATCATGGGCATCTCCATGCTGCTGATGTTCGTCGGCCTCGAGCGCTATGTCGGCTGGCCCGAGCGCGGCTTCGCCACCATCGCCATCGCCCACATCACCTTCTCGCTGGCCTATGTCGCGGTCGTCGTTCAGGCCCGGCTGGCCGATTTCGATCGCTCGCTGGAAGAAGCGGCGATGGATTTGGGCGCGCGGCCCTTCACCGTGTTCCGCTCGATCACCCTGCCGCTGATCGCACCGGCCCTGGTCTCCGGCTGGCTGCTGGCCTTCACGCTCTCGCTCGACGACCTGATCCTGACACAGTTCGTCGCCGGCGCGGCCTCGCAGACACTGCCCATGGCGGTTTATTCCAGCGTGCGTCTGGGCCTCAATCCGCAAATCAACGTGATCGCCACCATCGTGATCGCGGTATCCACAATCGGCCTTGTGACATCGGCCCTTCTACTGCGTCGAAAGCGTCGCGCGTAAGCCTCGATCTGGGGTACGCTATCCGCCACGCGTAAAACGGAGGGGACGATGGCAAAGCGCGAACGCGGCATGCACGAACTCTATGCGGACGATCCGGAGCGCGCCGACGCGCTGGTCTTCGGCCGCCGCACCGGCCGCTCGCGGCGCGGCTTTCTGAAGGGTGCAGGCCTGGCCAGCATGGGCGCGGCGATCGGCGCCGCCATCCCGTTCTCCGAGAACATGCCGGCGGGCCTCGTGCCGGCGGCGCTCGCGCAGGCGACGACCGCGCCGCCTGCCGCGCCGGCTGGCGGCGACAAGGGGCCGAAGCTGTTGAAGATGGACGGCAAGGCCGATCTCGTGCTGCTGGGCGACAAGCCGCTGGTCGCCGAGACGCCGGCCGAGATGATGGATGACGAGGTCACGCCGACCGAGAAGTTCTTCATCCGCAACAACGGCCTGCTGCCGGATGCGTCGAAGATGCCGTCCGACCCGCGCATGTGGAAGATCAAGATCGACGGCGAGGTCGACAAGCCGATGGAGATCAGCCTCGGCGATCTGATGGCGCGCTATGAGGCCTCGTCGCTGAAGCTGCAGCTCGAATGCGGCGGCAACGGTCGCTCGTTCTTCACTCCCGAGGCGCGCGGCAACCAGTGGACCAATGGCGGCGCGGGCTGCGCCGAGTGGACCGGCGTGAGGCTGGGCGACGTGCTGAAGGCGGCCGGCCTGAAATCCACCGCGGTCTACACCGGCCATTTCGGCGCCGACGTGCATCTCTCCGGTGATGCATCGAAGGTAACCATCTCGCGCGGCATGCGCATGGCCAAGGCGATGGACCCGCACACGCTCATCGCCTTCCGCATGAACGGCAAGGAGATCCCGCTGGTCCACGGCGGGCCGGTGCGGCTGATCGTGCCGGGCTGGGCCGGCTCGCTGTCGGCGAAGTGGCTGACCCGCGTCTGGGTCCGCGACAAGGAGCATGACGGCCAGGGCATGGGCGGCTTCTCCTATCGCACGCCCAAGATGCCGATGATCCCCGGCGACAAGGGCGACGAGAAGAACATGGCGATCCTCGAATCGATGCCGGTGCGCTCGATCGTCACCTTCCCGGCGCATGGCGCGAAGCTGCCCAAGGGCACGACCAAGATCGACCTGCGTGGCTCGGCCTGGGCCGGCGACAACACCATCCAGTCGGTCGACATCTCGATCGACTACGGCGTCACCTGGACCAAGGCCGAGGTCAAGGCGCCGGCCAACAAGTTCGCCTTCCAGCGCTACACGGCGTCGGTGCCGGTACCCAGCGCCGGCTATTACGAGATCTGGAGCAAGGCCACGGATTCCAGCGGCAAGACCCAGCCGTTCCAGGCCGGCAACTGGAACCCGCAGGGCTACGGCGGCAATCCGATCAGCCGCGTGGCGGTGCTGATCGAAGCCTAGGGATGAAGCTGACCCAGGTGATCACGGCCGGCATCGCCGCGCTGGCCGCCATCATGCTGCTCGACCGCGCGGGAAGCTTCCGCCCGCCGGCCGAGAAGCTGGTCACGACCAAGCCCGCTCCCGCGCCCACGGCAGCCGCGCGCAACAAGGCCCTGCCCAAGGCACTTCCCGCCGATGTCAAACATCAGGACACGGTGGAGTCGATGCCTCAGGGCAAGGGCCAGGAGGAGACCTTCTATCTCTGCGCCGCCTGCCATGGCACGGCGCTGATCAAGGCCCAGGGCATGACGCGCGAACGCTGGGATTCGACCTTCCAGTACATGATCGACCGCCACGGCATGGCCGATCCCGACAAGGCTGATCGCGACCTGATCGTCGACTACCTCGCCGAGCACTTCCCACCCCGCCGCCGCGGACGGGGCCAGGACAATCCGTTCCTGAAGAACTGACCCCGACCTCACCCTGAGGAGCGCCTGCAGGGCGCGTCTCGAAGGGTGGGCTACAGACTTGGTGTGCTGCCCATGCTTCGAGACGGCCGCTACGCGGCCTCCTCAGCATGAGGATGGCGGAGATCTTCCACAGCCACGCAAGACGCGCGCTTGAACTGGACGGCAGGCGGTGCTTAGTGTGCGGCTTTAATGACAATACGCTCCCTCTCTGTCTCGATGCCGCGCGACCTGCTGGGCATCGAGGGGCTTTCGGCCGCGTCGATCTCGGCCCTGCTCGATCTTTCCGAGACTTATATCGACACCAACCGATCCTTGGTGAAGCGGCGCGACAATCTTGCCGGCCGCACGGTGATCAACCTGTTCTTCGAGGCCTCGACGCGCACGCGCACCTCCTTCGAGGTCGCCGCCAAGCGGCTGGGCGCAGACGTCATCAACATGGAGGTCGCCGCCTCCTCGGTGAAGAAAGGCGAGACGCTGCTCGACACCGCGATGACGCTCAACGCCATGCTGCCCGACGCGCTGGTCGTGCGGCACCAGGACTCCGGCGCGGTGAACCTGCTGGCGCAGAAGGTCAATTGCTCGGTGATTAACGGCGGCGATGGCCAGCACGAGCATCCGACGCAGGCACTACTCGACGCGCTCACCATCCGCCGCCGCAAGGGCAAGCTGGAAGGCCTGCTGGTGGCGATCTGCGGCGACATCCTGCACAGCCGCGTCGCACGTTCGAACATCCACCTGCTGAAGACCATGGGCGCGCAGGTCCGCGTTGTCGGGCCGGCCACCCTGATGCCCACCGACATCGACCGGCTGGGTGTCGAGGTCCACTACAGCATGCGTACCGGGCTGAAGGACGTCGACATCGTGATGATGCTGCGCCTGCAGACCGAGCGCATGAGCGGCTCGTTCGTTCCGTCGGTCAGCGAGTTCTTCCGCTTCTTCGGCCTCGACGAGGAGAAGATGAAGGCGACCAAGCCGGGCGCCCTGATCATGCATCCTGGGCCGATGAATCGCGGCGTCGAGATCGACTCGGCAGTGGCCGACGACCTGCAGCGCAGCGTAATCCACGAGCAGGTCGAGATGGGCGTGGCGGTGCGCATGGCCTGCCTCGACGCCCTGATCGGCGGCCGACGCAACGCCTTACCGGGGGCTGCCTGAGATGGCCAACGGCAGCGACGGGCGGCCGATCGCCTACATCAACGCCCGTCTGATCGATCCGTCGGCCGACACCGACCAACGCGGCGCGGTGCTGATCGGCGACGGCAAGATCCTCGACTACGGCGCCAACCTGTTCTCCGGTGGCGCGCCCTACGGCATCGCCACGGTCGATTGCCAGGGCCACTGCCTGGCGCCGGGCATCGTCGATCTGCGCGTGCACACCGGCGAACCGGGCGAGGAGCACAAGGAGACCTTCGACACCGCCGGTCGCGCCGCGGCGGCGGGCGGCGTCACCTCGATGTGCATCCTGCCTGACACCGAGCCGCCCTTCGACGACGCCTCGCTGATCGAGTTCGTCGCCCGCCGCGCGCGGCAGGTGCAGCGCACCAAGATGTACGCCTATGGCGCCCTGACTCTCGGCCTGAAAGGCGAGCAGCTGGCGGAGATCGGCCTGATCTCGGAGGCCGGCGCGGTGGCCTTCACCGACGGCGACAAGCCGATCGCCAGCGCCCAGCTGATGCGCCGCGCGCTGTACTACGCCAAGACCTTCGACGCGCTGATCGTGCAGACGCCGCAGGAACCCACGCTCTCCAGCGGTGCGATGAACAGCGGCGAGCTGGCAACACGCCTGGGCCTCGGTGGCAACCACAAGCTCGCCGAGGCGATCCAGCTGGAGCGTGACGTGCGCCTGGTCGAGATGACCGGCGGGCGCTACCACGCCAGCAAGATCTCGACCGCCGAGGGCGTCGACATCATCCGCCGCGCCAAGGCACGCGGGCTGAAGGTGACCTGCGATACCGCCCCGCACTATTTTGCGCTCAACGAGATCGCCGTCGGCGACTACCGCACCTTCGCCAAGGTCGTGCCGCCCCTGCGTACCGAGGCCGATCGCCTGGCCGTGGTCGAGGGCGTGCGCGACGGCACCATCGACTGCATCGTCTCCGACCATCGGCCGCAGGACGTCGAGAGCAAGCGCGTGCCCTTCGCCATGGCCGAGCCCGGCGTGGTCGGGCTGGAGACGCTGCTGCCGATCGCGCTGGAGCTCTATCACAATGGTCAGATGACCCTGCCGCGCATCTGGCAGCGCCTGACCACGACGCCGTCGAAGCTGTTCAAGCTGCCGGCCGGCCGCCTGGAAAAAGGCGCGCCGGCCGATCTCGTGCTGTTCGATCCCGATATCGCCTGGGTGATCGACCCCGAGAAGTTCGAGAGCAAGACCGGCAACACGGCCTTCGACGAGCGCCCGACGCAGGGTCGCGTCCTGATGACCGTGCTCGACGGCCGCGTGATCCATCGCGACAAGCACCTATGGCCGGAGCCCGTCGCGGCCTGACGCCGCAGCTGTCATCACAATTCCGCCGTACCGCGTGGTAATCTTCCGCCTGCGCCCGTTCGCGACGCTTCAGGACCCCCATGGCCCGTCTGACAATCCCCGCCGCCACCGCCCTCCTCGTTCTCGGCCTCGCCGGCACGGCCAGTGCCCAACGCGGCGCCGACCGCTCCAGCGACCTGCTCGACGCGTTGGCACGACGCCTGAAGATCTGCTCGGAGGTCACCGACAACGGCCAGCGCCTGGCCTGCTACGACCGCATCGAGACCGATGTCGGCAGCGGCGCTTCCGCCGCCCCGCCACCGGCGCCAGCCCCGGTTCCCGTGCCCCCGATGGCCGCCGCGCCGCGCCCGCTCGCACCGCCGCCCGGCGCTGGTCCGGTGACGGCGCAGCCGCTGCCGCCGCCTCCGGGCATGGCCGCACCACCGCCCGGCGATGCACGGCCGCTCAGCCCGCCGCCGCCCGAGCCGCAGACCTTCCGCGACCCGGCGACCGGCCGAGTCTACGATCCCGGCAATGTCGGGCAACCCGCCGACAAGCCGGTGCCGCCGGAGGACCGCGCCTTCGATCCGCGCGCCCAGGGCCGCGGCACGATCGGCGCGCCGCCGGGCAGCGGCCCCATCGAGCCGCGCATGATCGAGGCACCCACGCGCGTAATCGGCTCGGTGCCCAAAATATCCGGGCCGGGCTCGAACGTGCCACTGGTGGCGCTGGAGATTCCGTCACTGCACATCGGGCCGCAGGGCCGCTGGGTGCTGCAGATGAACGTCGCCAACAATTCGGGCCAATCCTTCGACGCCGCCGTGGCTTGCAACTTCCGCAATGGCGATCGGGCGGTCGACAGCGTGGTGGTGTGGCTGCGCAATGTACGCGGCGGCGACAAGGTGACCGCCGACGTGGCTGGCCCGCCGGCCCAGGTCTATGTCGACAACGCGCCCTGCACGGTGCGCTCACCGCGCTAGGCGACTCCTGTCGCCCTGAGCGAAGCGAAGCGCAGTCGAAGGGCCTCGCCTCAACAGAGGCGATGAGCTTGCTGAGACAAGGTCCTTCGACTGCGCCGCTTCGCGGCTCCGCTCAGGACGACGGAGATTTACCGCCCCGCCCGCAGGCCTCTGACGAAGTCCGAGAGCCCGACCTGGCGGCGGCGCTTGAGCCGCTCGGCCTGCAGGATGGCGCGCAGTTCAGTCAGGCTGCTGGAGATCTCGTGGTTGACGATGACGTAGTCGTATTCCGCCCAATGGCTCATCTCGTCGGCGGCCTTGGCCATGCGCCGCGCCACGACGTCGGGTGAATCCTGGGCGCGCGAGATCAGGCGACGCTCGAGATCGTCGGTCGAAGGCGGCAGGATGAAGACGCTGACGAGATCCTCGGGCGCGCGCTCGACCAGCTGCTGCGTGCCCTGCCAATCGATGTCGAACAGCATGTCGCGGCCGCCCGACAGCGCGCTCTCCACCGGTGCGCGCGGCGTGCCGTAGTAGTTGTCGAAGACCAGCGCCGATTCGAGCAGCTCCTCGCGCGCGACCATGGCCTGGAAACGCACCTTGTCGATGAAGTAGTAGTCGACGCCATCGCGTTCGTTGGGGCGCCTGGGCCGCGTCGTCGCGGAAATCGACAGCTCGATATTGCTGTCCTGCTCCAGCAGCATGCGCGAAAGCGTCGTCTTGCCGGCGCCCGAGGGCGAGGACAGCACCAGCATCAGGCCACGGCGCGCGATACCGGCGCCGTCACTCGACATTCTGCACCTGCTCGCGCATCTGCTCGATGGCGCTCTTCAGGTCGATGCCGATGCGCGTGAGCTCGATATCGGCCGATTTCGAGCACAGCGTATTGGCCTCGCGGTTGAACTCCTGGCAGAGGAAATCGAACTTGCGACCCACTGGCTGATTGCGTCCGCCACCTGCCAGCAGATCGCGCGCCTGCGCGATATGCGCTTCCAGGCGGTCGAGTTCCTCCCGAACATCGGCCTTGCCGACCAGCAGCGCCACTTCCTGCGCCAGTCGCTCCTCGCTCAATGCCGGCACACGGCCCATCACATCGGCGAGTTGCGTATCGAAGCGCATGCGCACGACGTCGGCCTGCGCGCCGGCGCGGCCCGCGGCCTTCTCGCGCAAGCTCGTCACCTCGTCGAGGCGCTGCTTGAGGATCGCGTCGAGCCGAGCCCCCTCCTCCGCGCGTGATTTCGACAAACCCTGGAGCGCGCGCTTCAGCGACTCCATGATCGCGGCATCACGACGCGTCAGCTCTTCCTCGCTGGGTGAAGCCGGCTGCTCGTCCTCGAGCACGCCGCGCACGCGCAGCAGGCCGTCGGCGGTGGGTGCGGAGATCTCACCCTGCAGTCGCAGTTCGCCGATCACGCCCAGGAGCTCGCGCACGAGATCGCGGTTGATGCGCGGTGGCTGGCTGGCGCGACGCTCGGTGACGGACAACGAGATCGACACGTTGCCACGCTTCACGGCCTCGGCCACCGCGGCGCGCGCCGGATGATCGAGACGCTCGTAGCCGGGCGGTACGCGGGTGCGCGCCTCCAGGGTGCGGCCGTTGACGCTGCGCGCCTCCCACACCCAGGATACCGGGCCGTCGCTGCCCTCTGCCCGCGCGTAGCCCGTCATGCTGTAGATCGCCAAAACCGGTCCCCCATCTCTACATATCCGTCGTCCTGAGCGAAGCGCCGAAGGCGCGCAGTCGAAGGACCTTCTTTCTACCGTCACGATCTACGTCGTTGAAGCAAGGCCCTTCGACTGCGCTTCGCTCCGCTCAGGGCGACGGGAAAGGCATTACTGCACGCGCGTCCAGATCTGTGTCTTGCCCAGGATCGGCGCGCCGACATAGCCGCGTAGGCGCAAGGTGCCGTCGGCCTGCAGCGACAGATTGGCCTTGTAGCTCTTGCCGTCCTCGGCGCTGTAGATCGCGCCCTCCTCGAAACTGTTGGCCGTCGAGGTCGATTTGAAGTCGTAGAGGAACACCATCTGCAGCAGCTTGCGCGTGCTCAGCTTGGCATCGGGATTGCGGAAGTCGACCGCGTCCTCCGCCTTCACCGGCTTGCCGTCGGGGCCCTTGGGCGCGAGCAGGCGCACGATGCGGCCGCAGACCGGGCCACGGGCGGCGTCAGGGCATTTGTAGACCTCGACATGCGCCGTCTTCGCCTCGGTGAGCCAGATGCCGTAGACGTCCGCGGCCAGCGCCGGTGACGCCAGCAGCGCGCCGGCCAGGACGGCCGGCGCCATGGCCCAGGCTGTTCGCATCAGTACGTGCCCGGATACTGACCGCCATCCATCAGCACGTTCTGGCCGGTCATGTAGCCGGCATGCACGCTGCACAGGAAAGCGCACATCGCGCCGAACTCGTCGGCGGTGCCGAAGCGGCCGGCGGGATGCGCCGCGGCGGACATGTCGCGCTCCTGCTCGAAGCTGCGGTTGTTCATACGGGCACGCGCCGCCATGGTGCCGCGCAGGCGGTCGGTGTCGAACGGGCCGGGCAGCAGGCCGTTGATGGTCACGCCGTGCTTGATCGTCTTGCGCGCGATGCCGGCGACGAAGCCCGTGAGGCCGCTACGCGCGCCATTGCTGAGACCCAGCACGTCGATCGGCGCCTTCACCGAGCTCGAGGTGATGTTCACGATGCGGCCGAACCCGCGCTTCATCATGCCGTCGACCGTCGCCTTGATGAACTCGATCGGCGTAAGCATGTTGGCGTCGATTGCCTTGATCCAGTGATCGCGCGTCCATTCCCGGAAATCGCCCGGCGGGGGGCCACCGGCATTGTTGATCACGATATCCGGCTCCGGGCAGGCCTTGAGCACAGCGGCGCGGCCTTCCGGCGTGGTGACGTCGATCGCCACCGTGGTGACCTTCACGCCGGTGGCGTTGCGGATCTCCTCCGCCGTCGCCTCCAGCTCGGAGGCGGTGCGCGCGTTGATCACCAGATCGACGCCCTCGCGCGCCAGATGCATGGCGCAGCCCTTGCCCAGGCCCTTGCTGGCGGCACAGACGATGGCCTTGCGGCCCTTGATTCCGAGATCCATGGAACTCCTCCCAGGTTGCGGCCGCGAGCCTAGCCTATCCCTCGCCCGCCGCGAACAGTTCCGACAGCAGCTTCACGGTCACCGGCCGTTTCTGCGCCAGCCCCTGGTGGTCGGCGGCATCGACGATGGCCCGTGCTGCGGCCAGCGAGCGATCCATGTGACGGATCAGGTAGTCGATCACGTCGCCGCCGATCTGCACCTGGCGGTCGTGAAACAATTTAACCAGCACGGCCGCGAGCAGTGCGTCGTCGGGCGCCTCGATCGCCGCGACCTGCGCCGTGCGCAGGCGCGAGGCGAGGTCCGGCAATGCCACTGGCCAGCGCGCGGGTGGCTCGACCGCGGCCATCACCAGCCAGCCGCCGCGCTCGCGCAGCCAGTTGAACAGATGGAACAGCTGGCGCTCACGATCGGCATCGCCGGCAACGGCCTGGGCGTCGTCGAGCGCGACGGCCCGGGCCTCGCCGATGGCATCGAGCACCGCCGCGAAGGCGCTAGCCGAGAGATCGGCAGGCTTCAGCACGCGCGCGTTTGCGCGCTCGGCCCAGACGCGCAGCAGATGCGTCTTGCCACTGCCCGAGGGACCGGCCAGCGCCAGGGCTGGGCCGGGCCAGTCGGGCCAGCGTTCGACCCACGCCAGGGCAACGGCGTTGGCCGCGGCCGGCAGGAAATCGTCGCGGCGATAGGAGGGATCGCCCGACAGATCGAGCGGCAACTGTTTCATGCCGGGGGCAGCGTATCCTGCTCGCCGCGGTAATAGGGACTTTCACGATAGCGGGCGACGAAGAAGCGCACGACCACGCCCAGCACGGCCGCGACCGGCACCGACAGCAGCAGGCCTACGAAGCCGAACAGCGCGCCGCCGGCGAGCAGTGCGAACATCAGCCACACCGCGTGCAGGCCGACGCGGTCGCCCACCAGCTTGGGCGTCAGCACATTGCCCTCGAGGAACTGGCCCAGCGCGAAGGTCAGCACCACCATGCCGACGCTCATCCAGTCGGGCGGGAACTGCGCCAGCGCCATGCCGATGGCCAGGATCCCGCCGGTCCAGCTGCCGATGAACGGGATGAAGGCGATCAGGCCGATCACCAGCCCGATGATCAGGCCGAAATCCAGCCCGATAATCACAAGCGCGCCGCTGTAATAGACCGCCAGCGACAGGCAGACGATGGCCTGGCCACGCACGTAGCCGGCGACCGCGTGGTTGGCATCGAGCGCGATCTGGCGGATCGCCGGCGCCTGGTTGCGCGGCAGCAGGCTGTCGCAGACCTCGATGAAGCGCGGCCAGTCACGCAGCAGGTAGAAGGCGATCACCGGCGTCAGGAAGATCAGCGCCAGGATGTTGAGCACCGCGAAGCCGCGGCCCAGCAGGTTGATGATAAACGTGCTGACCAGCTTCAACGCGTCGCTCGCCATGCCCGCGGCGCCCTCGATGTTGGGCCCGGTACCCGGGGTGATGCCAAGGCGCTCGCGCAGCGGCTCGAGGATCGGCTGGAAGCGCTGATAGAGCCGCGCGAAGTACTGCGGCAGCTTGACGGCCAGGTTCTGCGCCTGGTCGGCGATCATCGGCGCGATCGCCAGCACCAGGCCAATGACGATCAGCGCCATCAGGGCCAGGGTCACCAAGGTAGCCGCGGTGCGCGAGCGCAGCGGCTTCACCAGGCGTTCGGCCAGCGGGTCGAGGAAGTAGGCGATGGCGATACCAGCTACGAAGGGCAGCAGCATGTCGCGCAGCAGCCACAGCGCGGCGATGAACAGCGCACCGCCGATCAGCCAGAACCGCAGATGCTTCGTCGCGTTCATGCGCCCCCGTTCGAGCCACCTGGCGTTGTTTTTTCCCAGGCCCCCACACGCCGCCACCACGTTACCACGTAGGCGCCGCCCGACAGTACCGTTGTTGCCGCCACGCCATAGACCGCGATGCGCAGGCCGACGGTCTCGTGGAAGCCGAAGGACAGCTCGGCCAGCACCCAGATCGCCAAGCCGATCTGCGCCACGGTGTTGACCTTGCTGATCATCATCGGCCGCATGTGCAGGCTGTGGGTGACGATGCGCACCAGCAGGGCCCCGCCGACGATCAGCAGGTCGCGGAACACCACCAGCGCCACCAGCCAGACCGGCAGCCAGCCATAGACCGCCAGCATCACATAGGTCGTCACCAGCAGCGTCTTGTCGGCGATCGGATCGAGATAGGCGCCCAGCAGGCTGTACAGATTGAAGCGCTTGGCGAGGAAACCGTCGAGCGCGTCCGAGAGGCCGGCCGCCAGGAAGATCCAGAACGCCGCTGCATGCTCGGCCGCCACGATCGCCCAGACCATCGCCGGTGCGCAGCCCAGGCGGGCCAGGCTGAGCGCGTTGGGCAGCTGGGCGAAGACGGCGCGCATATCACCGCGTTTCGACGATCACGGTCTGGCCGGCCTGCTCGCGCAGCGCCAGCTTCAGCTGACCCAGCGCCTTGTCGAGCTGCTCGCGGCTGCCGAAATGCTCGATGCGCACATAGGCCTGCTCGCTTTCCAGCGCGCGCACGTCGACGCGACGGATGATCGGCGAGTTCTGCAACCGCTTGCGGATCCTGATCCAGTCCTCCAGCGCCTTGATCGGCACCACTGCCTCGACGGCGTTGGCCCAGTCGCGCGAGACCGTGGCGATCTGCTTGTACTCCTCCTCGATGCGCGTGCGCTGGCGCACCGCCGCCTCGAGCAGCTTGTCGGCGGCGATGCCGGTGACCTGCGCCTGGTCGAAGCGCTCGCCGATCACCAGGTCGTACATCGCACCCGAGATCGTGTACGGCCCCTCCGTCTCGCCCGTTGCGACCACGACCAGCACACGCTTGGCGTTGTAGCGCTCGGCCAGCTTCGTGATCGCCGCCATGTCGCCGACATAGGCCTGCTCCGGACTGAGCACATCCTGGTCAGGCTTGTCGGCCTTGATCAAGGTGGTCGGCACGATGCCGTCGACCGCCGCGACGCGGGTCCACGCCTCACGCCATTCAGTTTTCTCGTCAAACGCCGAGACGCCCATCTTGGAGCGCACCAGCGGCACCACCAGCATCGGCGTTGCCATGCGATCGACGAAGGCGATGCCCGCGCCACGCAGATAGCCCTTGATCTGGTCGGGCTTGAAGGCGACGCGCAAGGTCGCGACGTAGCGGTTCGCTGAGGGCCGTTCGTTCTCGAACTCGAAGCCGCTTACCATGGGCTCAAGGAGCGCCGGGTCGAGCGGGGGCAGCCTCTCCAGATCGGCTTCCGACACCAGGCGCCGCATGAGCAGCTCGAAGGCCTTCTTCTCGCCCTCCGAAAGCGCCTTGTCGCGCGCCTGGTTGGGGTCGGGCGCAGCAGCCTCGATCAGCACGCCGCCGATGGTGAAGATCGGATCGCCGCGCTGCGCCAGGGCCGCCGGCGCGGCCAGCATCAACGCCAGTCCCAGCGCGATGATCCGTCGCGGCATGCGGCGGAGGGTCAGGAGCGGCGCCATTGCAATGCCTCGACGATGGGGTATTTTCGCGCCCGATTTCTAGCATGATCGGGCGCCGCTTGAACCCGCCTTCCCGCGACCACAACGCTCCTCCGCTCACCTACAAAGCCGCTGGTGTGGATATCGACGCCGGCGACGCGCTGGTCGACCACATCAAGCCGCTGGCGAAATCCACCGACCGGCGCGGCACCATGGGCGGGCTGGGCGGCTTCGGCGCGCTGTTCGATCTGAAGGCCGCGGGCTTCAAGGACCCGATCCTGGTCTCCGGCACCGACGGCGTCGGCACCAAGCTGAAGCTCGCCATCGAGAGCGGCATTCACGACACGGTGGGCATCGACCTGGTGGCGATGTGCGTCAACGATATCGTCGTGCAGGGCGCCGAGCCGCTGTTCTTCCTCGACTACTACGCCACCGGCCGGCTCGAGGTCGCGGCGGCACGCGAAGTGGTCGCTGGTATCGCCGAGGGCTGCCGCCAGGCCGGCTGCGCGCTGGTCGGCGGCGAGACCGCCGAGATGCCGGGCATGTACAGCGAGGGCGACTACGATCTCGCCGGCTTCGCCGTCGGCGCCGCCGAGCGCGACGACCTGCTGCCGCGCGCCTTCATCAAGCCCGGCGACATCGCGCTCGCCCTGCCTTCGGTCGGCGCGCATTCCAACGGCTATTCGCTGGTGCGCAAGATTGTCGAGCGCAGCGGCCTGAAGCTCGACGCACCGGCGCCGTTCGCGCCCGATGCCGGACTCGCGCGTGCGCTGCTGACGCCCACGCGCATTTATGTGCGCGCCGCGCTCTCGGTGATCCGCACCACCGGCGCGGTGAAGGCACTGGCCCACATCACCGGCGGCGGCCTGCCCGGTAACGTGCCGCGCGTGTTGCCCGACGGCTTGCGCGTCGCGCTCGATGCCACCAGATGGCGCGTGCCGCCGGTGTTCCGCTGGCTGCGTGAAGTCGGCAACGTGCCGACCAAGGACATGCTCGACACCTTCAACTGCGGCATCGGCATGGTGGTGATCGTGGCCGCCGGCGATGTCGCGCGGGTGCGTGCGGCGTTCGGCGAAGCGGGTCAGGAGAGCATCGAAGTCGGTGTCGTCGAGGCGCATGAGGGCGAGGCGGATTGCGTGGTCGCCAGCGCGGAGTCGCTATGGCGAAGCTGAAGGCTGGCATCCTGATCTCCGGACGCGGCTCGAATATGGCGGCGTTGATCGCCGCCACCCGCACCGAGGATTTCCCGGCCGAGATCGCCCTGGTGGTCAGCAACCGCGCCGATGCCGGCGGCCTGGCGCTGGCGCGCGAGGCCGGTGTACCGACCGCAGTGACCTCCCATCGCGACTATCCGGACCGCGAAAGCTTCGATCGCGCCGTCAGCGCCGAGCTGGAGGGCGCCGGCGTCGACATCGTCTGCCTCGCCGGCTTCATGCGCATCTTCAGCCCGTGGTTTCCCACTCGCTGGCCCAATCGCATCCTCAACATCCACCCCTCGCTGCTACCCTCGTTCAAGGGACTGCGGGTGCAGCAGCAGGCGATCGACGCCAACGCCCGCGTCAGCGGCTGCACGGTGCATATCGTTACCAGCGATCTCGATGACGGCCCCACCGTCGCGCAGGCCGCCGTGCCGGTGCTGGCCACCGACGACGCCGACACCTTGGCCGCGCGCATCCTCGCCACCGAGCACGAGCTCTACCCGCTGGTGCTGCGCTGGTTCGCCGAAGGCCGCGTGCGGCTGGAGCCGCGCGAGGGTCTGCCGCCGCGGGTCGTGATCCAGGGCGTGCCACCCGACGCCACCCTGCTCTGGCGGCCGTGAACCGCGTTCGGGTCGCGGGGCTGCCGAAGACGCCGTGGCGCAACGGCGGCGGCACGACCACGGCGATCGCCGCCGAGCCTGAGGGCGCCTCGTTCGACGATTGCCTGTGGCGCGTCGACATCTCCGATATCGGCCGAGCCGGACCGTTCTCGCATCTCGCGGGGCTCGATCGCACGATCGTGCCTCTGGCATCCGGCCTGATGCTGACCATCGACGGCGCGCGCCACGAGCTGGGACTGTTCGATCCCTTCGCCTTCTCGGGTGACA
>JAFAZJ010000175.1 GCA_019239835.1 Alphaproteobacteria bacterium
GGCGATGGATATGGTGCTCACTGGCCGCATGATGGACGCCGCGGAAGCCGAGCGCTGTGGCCTGGTAAGCCGCGTCGTGCCGCTCGCCGAGCTGATGGCCGATGCCATCAAGACGGCGGAGAAGATCGCGGCGATGTCGCTGCCCGCGACCATGGTGGCGAAGGAATCGGTCAACCGCGCATTCGAGACCACCCTGGCCGAGGGCGTGCGGTTCGAGCGGCGCACCTTCCATGCGACCTTCGCCTTCGCCGACCGCAGCGAGGGCATGGCGGCCTTCGCCGAGAAGCGCAAAGCCGCCTGGAAGCACCGCTGAGTATCCCTCGCCCCGCGAGCGGGGAGAGGGAGGGGCCCGTCGCGCGCAGCGCGATGGGAGGGTGAGTGGTTCGGCTGACGACCGAGATTGGGGCCATGTGATTTCCGACCCCCCACCCCGACCCTCTCCCCGCAAGCGGGGAGAGGGAGGAAAATCCCCTGAAATCAGGCGTTTCGGGCCCCTGCCGCGGTCCCTTGACGCCTTCGGGGGCCATCGTTATAAGCCGCGCTTTCGTCAAACGACCCAGACTTGCATGCGGGCGCCGCCCGCCGGATGGAACGAGCATGGCCAATCACAAATCCGCCGAGAAGCGCGCCCGCCAGACCGAGCGCCGCACGGCCGTCAACACGTCGCGCAAGGCGCGCATCCGCACCTTCGTGCGCAAGGTCGAGGAAGCGATCGCCAGCGGCGACAAGGCGGCGGCCGAGGCGGCGATGCGCGTCGCCGAGAGCGAGCTCGCACGCGGTGCGTCGAAGGGCACGCTTCATCGCAACACCGTGTCGCGCAAGACCTCGCGTCTCGCCGCGCGCGTGAAGGCGGTCGGTGCTACCGTGTAGTCAGGCGATCATCCTCGCTTGAGACACGACGCCGCTTCCACGAAGCGGCGTTTTCTTTTTGGTCGCGCGTAATCTCGGCGGGCGCGTCTATCCACACATCATCCACTTCCGCCCTGTTCGTGGTGTGGACGTAACGCTGGATCGCTCAATTTGTCGTCGCCCGACCGACGCGCGCAAGATGTTGGAACGCACACCGATCGACTGACTCGAATCGAGGCGTGCGACTCCGCGAAGGCGCCGATGTCAACCGCGAGCACCGTACGGCGCGTCGAAAAAAATCCGTAACGACTGCGACTCGAATCATTGCGGCGCGCGGATGCCGTCGTTAGTGTCGATCTCGTTCGCAGGCAATGCGTGGGGTAGGGCCTAGCGGATCGGTCGACGGAACGCCGTCGAGACAACAAGCGCAAGTCGAAGACTGGAGGACAGTCGGGCCGACGCATCGTCACGGAGTTCAGTTCCACCGTGTCGATCGTACGCACGAATGTCCCACCTTTCGCGAGACGCCTCCGATCCGTGATGCCGCTTCCCACGCAGATCAAGACGGAGCAGGTGGGAGCGGATGGCCGACGCGAAGGATCTCGCAAGCCGTTATGGCATCGCACCCGCCACAGGCTACGCGGGTGATGTCACGCCGCAGACGGCGTGGCGGATGCTGAGCGAGCAGCCCGACGCGATCCTCATCGACGTGCGCACCGCGGCCGAATGGAACTTCGTCGGCTTCCCCGATCTCTCGTCGGTCGGCAAGGATCTCGTCGAGATCGAGTGGCAGGCCTTCCCCGCCATGAGGGTCGATCCGGATTTCGCCGGCAAGCTCGACCAGCGCCTGGGTGGCCGCCGCGAGGCGCCGCTGCTGATGATCTGCCGCAGCGGTGCGCGCTCGGCCGCAGCTGCCGCGGTCATGACCGCCGCCGGCTATGCCAACAGCTTCAACGTCGCCAATGGTTTCGAAGGACCCCTCGATCCTTCCGGCCGACGCGGCAGCGTCGCCGGGTGGAAGCACGAGGGATTGCCATGGCGCCAGAGATGATGGAGGACAGTAACAATACACGGATAGGTCGAGTAGCGTAGTTCCGTAGTCAGCAGGGAAACGAAGATATGCCGGATAACGGCCAAGTGACGGGGATAAGCATGGTCGACCGTTCCAGGGGGACGTTTGATGCGCAATGGACACGGGTGCAGGAACGCCTGCAGCAGGATGTTAGCGAAAAGGCCTATAAGACATGGCTCGAGCCGTTGCGGCTCAGTGAAGTGCGCGAAGGCCGGCTGAGGCTGGCCACGCCGACGCGGTTCATGCGCGACTGGGTGGTCGGTCATTACCTCGACCGCATCCAGGCGCTGTGGACCAAAGAGAACCCGGACGTGCGCGTCGTGGAGATTATCGTGCAGCCCGCCGCTTCGGCCGGGCGCAAGGGACCGGAACTGGCCGACGCCCCCTCGGTCGAACCGGGCCCGCTGCCGGCGATGACCAATGGTCATCCCGCCGTGCTGCCGATGCCGCGCACCGGCCCGCCGGTGTCGCGACCGGCGGAGCGCGTCTACGACGATCTGGTCGGCCAGCCCGACCCGCGCTTCTCCTTCGACAGCTTCGTCGTCGGCAAGCCCAACGAGTTCGCCTACGCCGCCGCGCGGCGTGTGGCGGAGACCGACGCGCCGACCTTCAACCCGCTCTTCCTCTACGGCGGCGTGGGACTGGGCAAGACGCATCTGATGCATGCGATCTGGAGCGCCGTGCGCGGCCGCGATCCGCAGCGCCGCGTGCTCTACCTCTCGGCGGAGACGTTCGTAAACCGCTTCATCCAGGCGCTGCGCACCAAGAACACGCAGGGCTTCAAGGAGCAGTTCCGTGGCGTCGACGTGCTGATGATCGACGACGTCCAGTTCATCTGCGGCAAGGACACCAGCCAGGAAGAGTTCTTCCATACCTTCAACGCGCTGGTCGACCAGAACCGCCAGATCGTGCTGTCGTCCGACAAGTCGCCGCAGGAGCTTGAGGGCCTCGAGGACCGCGTGCGCTCCAGGCTCTCGCATGGCTTGGTCGCCGACATCCACGCCACGACCTACGAGCTGCGCCTGGGCATCCTGCAGAGCAAGGTCGAGCAGGCCGGCGTGCGCATCCCCGAGCGCGTGCTGGAGTTCCTCGCGCACAAGATCGCGACCAACGTGCGCGAGCTCGAGGGCGCCCTGAACCGCGTCGTGGCACACGCGACGCTGGTTGGTCGCGACACGACCCTGGAGACTGCGCAGGAAGTGCTGCACGACGTGCTGCGCGCCGCCGACCGGCGCGTGACGATCGAAGAGATTCAGCTTCGCGTCTCGCAGCACTACAACATCAAGGTTGCGGAGATGCACTCACCGCGCCGTTCGCGCTCGGTCGCGCGGCCGCGTCAGGTGGCGATGTATCTGGCCAAGCACCTGACCCAGGCGAGCCTGCCGTCGATCGGCCGCAAGTTCGGCAATCGCGACCACACCACCGTGATGCACGCGGTGCGGAAGATCGAGGAGCTGCGCGGCAGCGACAACACGATCAACGAGGATGTCGAGCTGCTGAAGCGCATGCTTCAGGGCTGAGCAAAAAAAGAAGGCCGCCGTTCCGGGGGGAGTTGGAACGACGGCCAAAGCCTCTTGCGAGGCTAGAACGTGGCTTGGGGGAACCACGTTCGGGGGAGATACAGCGCTGAGATAGGAGCCGGGGGTGGCCGGTGCTAGGCCCAAATTAGGCGTTTCTGTGATATTTAGGTCACACCAGCGTGAGCGGTGGTCTTTGAGCGCCAGAATCAAGAAATTGCAGGCATTTCCTGCGTTTTGAGCATCACTGACGACTAGAAGTCCGTGACCTTGCCGTTGAATTGCCAGTCGCCGTAGCGGGTCGGCTCAGGCCCCGGAGGACCCCCGATTTCGGGAACCTTTTGCGGTGTGGCCACTGACGATTTCTTGTCGCTATCCACTGAAGCAGGCGCCGGCTTGGGCTTCGCGGTCTCGACGCGATGCTCCGCGAACGGTGTCGCGGCCGGTTTGGCTTCGTCCGAAGAGGTCATGAAGAAGAAATATGGCCCCGCGCGGCGCAGGGGCAAGTCCTTGATCGTCGTGTCAGGTCCCTTATCTGTCAGGCGTCGCGCGACGGCTGATCGGCGCGCGCTCTGGAGGGGTGAATGAACTGGTTTCGGACCGGCCTGCTGCTGGCGGCGCTGACCGCGCTGTTCCTGATCGTCGGTCGTGTGCTGGGCGGACAGCAGGGCATGATCATTGCCCTGGTGATGGCCGCGGGCATGAACTTCTTTGCCTACTGGTTCAGCGACAAGATGGTGCTCTCGATGAGCGGCGCGCGCGAGGTCTCGCCACACGACGCGCCCGACTTCCACGGCATCATCGCCGAGCTGGCCGGGCGCGCGCAGCTGCCGATGCCGCGCGTCTACATCATCGACAGCGAGCAGCCCAACGCCTTCGCCACCGGCCGCAATCCCGCCAACGCCGCCGTCGCTGCGACCACTGGCCTGCTCAACCAGCTCAGCCGCGAGGAGATCGCCGGCGTGATGGCGCACGAGCTCGCGCACGTGAAGCACCGCGACATGCTGACCATGTCGATCGCCGCGACCATCTCCGGCGCCATCGGCATGCT
>JAFAZJ010000273.1 GCA_019239835.1 Alphaproteobacteria bacterium
CTGGCGGTCCGCGACCAGGAGCGCGCCGGACTCGACATCGTCACCGACGGCGAAGTGCGGCGCGAAAGTTATTTCAATCACTTTGCCAATTCGCTCGACGGCATCGAGCTCGACACGCCGGGCATCGTGCTGGGCCGTACCGGCAAGCCCACCGAGGTGCCGCGCGTGGTGGGACCGGTCAAGCGCCGCGCGCCGGTCGAGGTCGACGCCGCGCGTTTCCTGCGCGCCCATACCGATCGCGCGACAAAGATCACCGTGCCCGGTCCGTTCACCATGACCATGCTGGCCAAGGACGAGCACTACGGCGACGACCGCAAGCTGGCGATGGCCTATGCCGACGCGGTGAACGCCGAGCTCAAGGACCTGAAGGCCGCCGGCATCGACGTGCTGCAGATCGACGAGCCGTATCTTTCGCCCAACGCCGAGAAGGCGCGTGGCTTCGCGCTCGAGGCCATCGAACGCGCGCTGCACGGCGTGCAGGGGCCGACGGCGATCCATCTCTGCATGGGCTACGCCTATGTCGTGAAGACCAAGGCCAAGGAATACGCCTTCCTGCGCGAGCTGAACGGCACGTCGGCGGTGCAGGTGTCGATCGAGGCGGCCGAACCCGACCTCGATCTCGCCGTACTGAAGGACCTGCCGGGCAAGAGCGTGATGGTGGGCGTGCTGAACCTCGGCGATCCCACGGTCGAGACCCCTGAGCTGATCGAGAAGCGACTGACGGCGGCGCTTCAGCACATATCGCCCGAGCGCCTGATCGCCGCGCCCGATTGCGGGCTCAAGTACCTGCCGCGCGCCACGGCCTACGGCAAGATGGCGGCGATGGCCGAGGGCGCGCGCCGCGTGCGCGCCAAGCTGTGAGCCAGAGCCAGCTCTTCGCCCTGATCAGCTCGGTGCTGGTGCTGGGCGCCGTGCTGGCGATGTACCTGCGCGGCAGCCGGCCGCGCGGCGGGCAGACCATCATCGGCGGCGTGGTGGTCGCGGTCGTGCTGGTGGTGATCGCGCTGCTGATCGAGAAGGCCTGACGCTTCACTCGCCGGCAAAGTACTGGCGCACCCGGCTCCACTCGGTATTGCCGAAGTGGCTCTTCCACCATTTATCGGTGTCGTCGAGGTGGCCGAACTTGGCGATGTCGACCTTGCTCGTCTTGGCCTTGCTCTTGGCCTCCTTGGCCTTCGCGGTGGCCCATTCGCGGAAGGCGTAGTGCTCCCATAGCCGCATGTATTCGCCGAGATAGATGTCGGCGACACGCTTGTCGCCGCGGATCAGAATCATGTTCTCGTCGTTGGCGTCGGACGAGGCCTTGCTGAAGTTCGCCGAGCCGGTGACGACGATGGGATCGTCGCTGAGCGGATCGACCAGCATGAACTTGGTGTGGATGTATTTCACGTGCGTGTTCAGGTTGGTCAGTTTTTCTCCCAGCCAGCGATCGAGCGTGCTGAAGGAAAGCTGGCTGCCGACCGCGAAGCGGGTCGCCGGCAGCTTGCGCAGCGCGATCATCTCGTTCGTGGCGGCCTTGATCTTCTCCTTCTTGACGCCCGGGCCGAGCAGCTTCTCCATCAGGGCGTACCGCAGTTTCGCCTTGCCCGACTCGTAGACCGGCTTGAACACATTGTTCATGCCGAAGGCGAACGTCATGAACAGGCCGCCTTCCGCCGTGCCGGCCAGCTTCGCGTAGTAGTCCAGCGCCGAGGCGTCGGAACGCGGGCTGAAGATGCAGATCGTGCCCTTGGGCGGCAGGTTGTCCGGGATCTTGTGAAGATCCGACAATTCGGGCGCCAGCTCCTTGCGGTTCGGATTGCCGCTCAGCGACTCCCAATAGGCGAGGTAGTCCGCGGCCACCTTCTCGTCGTCGACGACATGCACCACGTTGCCCTGGCCGAAGACACCGCCTTCGGAGAAGTTTGTCGAGCCGGTCAGCACGGCCACAGGCTTTTTGCCCTTGAGCAGGACGATGAACTTGTTGTGCGACAGCGCCTGCGGCTTGGGCAGGCGCTCCGTGCACAGGTCCTTGATCTTCGTGGCCTTGACCACCTTGCGATTCTCGTCGCGCGGGAACGCCTTGCCGGCATCGTAGAGTATCTCGACGTCCGCCTTGCGTCGGTGCGCCGCGCCGAGCGCCTCCAGCACGCTCTTCAGCCGGAATTCGTAGGCGCACACGCGCAGGCCGAAGCCGGGTCCCGTGGCACGGGCGATGAAGTCGAGGATGGCCTCGTGCGCGCCGCGCGACAGCCATTTCCAGACCGGATCGGCGTCGCCACCCTGGGAGCCCGGCTTGCGGTTGTCGAAGCGCCGCGCGTATTCCTGCGACGCCGTGGCGCCGCGATTGAAGAAGACGTCGTGCTTGCCGTCCTTGGGATCCTCGGTCTCCACCGTGACGCTGACCTCGGCGAATTCCGTGAGCTTCTCCGGCGTGCCCTTCAGCGCGATCACGCGGTAGGTGTACTTGCAGCCCGGCTGGGCGGTGTAGTCCGACCACATGAAGTCCTGGATCGGCTGCTTGCGTGTCGAATGATGCATGCCGCGACCCATCTTCGGGTCGGTCGCCTCGAAGGTCTTCATGCCTTCGAGCCAGCGTGCATCCTCCTCCGTATGATCGGTGCGGTGGATGGCGAAGCCTTTCAGCCCTGGACACTTGTCCCTGTCCATGTTGAACGCCAGCAGCACGACATGGGCGCCACCGATGGCCTGCACGGTCAGGCCGCCCTTCGTCTCACGGACCCGCATGATTGATTTCCCCCCTGTTTCCGTCGGTGAGCCGATTCATTGGCCGGTCATCCAAACGGAGTATGTCCCAAGGTGAAGAGTGCGCGCGCGTCGCGAGCGCTGCAACCTGAAATTGATTACATCACGTGCAGTGCGATCAGGCGCTGCCCCAGACCTCGTGCGCGACCTCGACGATGTGCGCCAGCTTGCGCTTCTGCTCTTCGATGGTGAGGTTGTTGCCGTGATGCGTGCTGGAGAAGCCGCATTGCGGGCTGAGGCAGAGCTGCTCGAGCGGCGCGTATTTCGCCGCCTCGTCGATGCGCCGCTTCAGCGAATCCTTGCTCTCGAGCGCCGGCCGTTTTGACGTGACGATCCCGAGCACCGCCCTCTTGCCCTTGGGCAGGAAGCGCAGCGGCGCGAAATCGCCTGAACGCTCGTCGTCGTACTCCATGAAGAAGCCGTCGACCGCGACCTGCGACAAGAGCTTCTCGGCGATCGCCTCGTAGCCGCCCTTGGCGACGAACTCGCTGCGGAAATTGCCGCGGCACATGTGCGTGGTGACGACCATGTCGGCGGGCCGGCCGGCGATGGCGGCGTTGAGCACGCCGATGTAGCGGTCGAGCACGCGGTCGGGATCCTCGCCCTGCTGCTTGATGCGCGCGCGCATGTCGGTGTCGCAGAGCACGCAGGAATTGACGTCGTCGAGCTGGATGTAGCGCGCGCCCATCGACGCGAAATCGCGGATCGCATCGCCGTAGGCCTGGCCGAGATCGGCCCAGAAGGCATCGGCACTGGCATAGATCTGCTCGTTGATCACCTTGGTGCCGGAGCGGTGGCGGAACATGGTCGGCGCCGGCATGGTGAACTTCGCGGTGCGCGTGGTGGTCGACTTCAGGAACCTGAAATGCTCGCGCATGATGCCGTTGGCGGGATAGCGCACCTTGCCCGTCGCGCGTGCCGCCGGCGCGATGAAGTCCTGGCCGCCGGAGAACGGCACGACGAACTCCTCCTCGCTGGCCTGGACGCCGTCGAAGCCCCACATGAAGTCGAGATGCCAGTAGTCGCGGCGGAACTCGCCGTCGGTGACGCTCTGCAGGCCGACGCTTTCCTGCAGCGCCACCACCTCGCGCACGGCCTCGTCCTCGATCGCGCGCAGGGCATCGGCAGTGATCTCGCCACGCTTCCATTTCTGCCGCGCCTCGGCAAGGCGCGCGGGACGCAGCAGGGAGCCGACATGGTCGGCGCGAAACGGCGGGCGGCTCATTTGCGCTGGAACTCCCGGCGGTGGGTGCGGTAGGTGCGCGTGGTCGATCGCACCTTGTCGGAGAAATGCGCCCAGCCGCGCATCGCCTGGAACTCGGGCGTCTCCACCACCTGCGGGCCATCGATCTCGTAGATCGTGATGTAGGCGCGGCCACCGTCGCCTGGCCGTGCTTGCATGCCACGCACCCGTCCCGGCCGCTCGTCGAGCAGCCGCACGCAATTGCGCACGCCGGGGCAGGCCAGCGCGTCGGGCACATGCACCGTGTCGTACCAGACGTTCCAGTCGGCCTCGATTTCGGCATCGACATCCGCGGTGACGACGAGGATCCATTCCGATGTGATCATCGCTTCCTCCTGTTGGTCCGGCTGTACCGTGCCGGAGTCTGGCGGCGCCAGCCAGCGGCGTATTGCGCGCGCAACAGCGCCAGCAGGCGATGCGCGGCGGGACTGAGGTAGCCACCCTTGCGCGTGACGATGAAGACCGGCGTGCCGATCTCCAGGTCGCGCACGCGGATGGTGGCGAGCGTGCCCGATGCCAGTTCCTCCTCGGCGCTGCTGGCGGGGATCAGGCTGATGCCGAAGCCGGCCTCGACCAGGCGCTTCTGCGCCGTGAGGCTGTCGATCGCCATCCAGTCGATCTCACCCAGACCGCGCGCCACCAGGACGCTGAAGATGTGCGTGCCCGGCAGGTCCGGCCGCTGCGGCGTGCGCGGAAAGGCGATCCAACGTTCGTCGCGCAGGGCGGCGAGCGAGGCGATCGACCGGCCC
>JAFAZJ010000214.1 GCA_019239835.1 Alphaproteobacteria bacterium
TCCCGATGGGCTCGGCGATCAATCGCGGCCTGACCTTCCGCATGGCCCAGACGCCGGTCCAGCGATACCTGCCCAAGCTCATGGAGCGCATCGTGAAGGGCGAGATCGACCCTTCGTTCGTCATCACCCATCGTGCACCGCTGGAAGACGGTCCCGCGCTCTACAAGACCTTCCGCGACAAAGCCGATGGCTGCATCAAGGTGGTACTCAAGCCATGACCGATCATCATTCCGACCGTCCCTTCGCCATCGTCACCGGCGCCTCCAGCGGCATCGGGCTCGAGCTGGCGCGGCTATGCGCCGAGCACGGCTTCGACCTGCTGATCGCCGCCGACGAGCCGGCGATCAAGCAGGCAGCCGAGGTGCTGCGCGGCACCAACGTCGAGGTCGAGGCGGTGCAGGCCGACCTCGCCACCACCGAGGGCGTCGACAAGTTGCTGGCAATGGCCGGCGGGCGGCCGATCGACGCGCTGCTGGCCAATGCCGGCCACGGCCTGGGTCACGCCTTCCTCGACCAGGACTTCCAGGACGTGCGCCATGTCATCGGCACCAACATCACCGGCACGATCTACCTGGTGCAGCAGGTGGCGCGGCAGATGCGCAAGGTGGCCAACGGCAAGATCCTGATCACCGGCTCGATCGCCGGCTTCATGCCGGGCACCTTCAACGCGGTCTACAACGGCACCAAGGCCTTCATCGACTCTTTCGCCTACGCCCTGCGCGACGAGCTGAAGGACAGCGGCGTGACGGTGACCTGCCTGATGCCGGGCGCCACCGAGACCGAATTCTTCGAGCGCGCGGGGCTGATGGACACCAAGATCGGCCAGGCCGAGAAGGACGATCCCGCCGAGGTGGCGAATAACGGCTTCGCGGCGATGATGCACGGCGAGGCCGGGGTCATCTCGGGCTGGCAGAACAAGCTGCAGGTGGCGATGGCCAAGCTCCTGCCGTCGAGCGTGATGGCCAGCCAGCACCGCAAGCAGGCCGAGCCGGGCTCGGCGGAAAAGCATTGACCCGGAACTCAGGCGAAGGCGGATTTGCAGGCGTCGAGCAGGACCGCCTCTTCGAACGGCTTCGATAGCCGGGGGGCATGGTCGAGCTCGGCGGGAATCATCTCGTGGTCGTGAGCCGTCATCAGGATGAACGGGATCTTGCGCTGTCGCAGCAGGCGGGCGATCTCGGTCGATGGCTCGTGTCCCAGGATAAGGTCGAGGATCGCTCCATCGAGCTGCTGCTCGCAGCCAGCCACGGCGTCGCTTAGCCTGACAAACGGCCCGACGGGCTCGGCGCCATGCTCGGCAAGCGTCGAGGCGATCGACAGTCCGATCATGAACTCATCCTCGACGATGAGAATCCGCTTTCCCCGGATAGGGCCGTCAGTGCTGGACACCCGATTTTCCCCAGCGACCTCGGCCGTACACTACGACTTGCAGGCGGGCGAATCCGCAACGGTACGCTGCCGTGCGATCGCCCAGGTGAGGGGTGTGAAACCTTCGCCAGGGTTTGCCGTTTGATGACTATTCACTGCGCGCGGTACGTTAGCGCGCTATCCCCAGGCGGTGGCAACTAAGCCCGAACTGCGGCGTTCCTGTGGACGTCAGTCAGCGTCGGGGAAGCCGCCACATGCGTCTTATTGTTGTGTCGAATCGCGTGCCCTCGCCGCGTGGTGGGGACAAGGCGACCGCGGGCGGACTCGCGGTTGCGCTGAAGGACTTGTTGCAGGAGCGCGGCGGCGTGTGGTTCGGCTGGAGCGGCGGGGTCGCCGAGGACGCCGACAGCCGGTTGCGCACGACCATCGACGGGCGCATCGAGTACCAGCAGGTCGACCTCACGCCGATCGACCGGCAGGAATATTACCTGGGCTTCGCCAATCGCGTGCTGTGGCCGGCGATGCATTACCGCCTGGGCCTCACCGAATTCTCGCGCAACGATTACGCAGGCTATCTGCGGGTGAATCGCAAGCTGGCCGAAGCGCTGGTGCCGTTGCTGCGCGACGACGACGTGATCTGGGTGCACGATTACCACCTGCTGCCCTTCGCCTCGATCCTGCGCGAGCTCGGCGTGCGCAATCGCATCGGCTATTTCCATCACATCCCGTGGCCGCCGATCGAGGTGTTCGGCGCCGTGCCCGCCTCGCTGCAATTGCTGCGCGGCATGGCCGCCTACGACCTGATCGGCGTGCAGACCGCGACCGATGCCGGCAACCTCGTGCGCAGCCTGGTCGAGCAGACCCGCGCGACGCACGCGCGGGCTGGCCGCCTGCGCTTCGATGGCCGCCACATCCAGGTCCAGGCGTTTCCCATCGGCATCGACACGCGCGCGTTCCGCCGCTTTGCCGAACGCGACACGTCGTTGCCGCTGGTGCAGCGCACGGCGCAGAGCCTGGGCAATCGCAAGCTCGTCATCGGTATCGACCGGCTCGACTATTCCAAGGGAATCGTCGAGCGCATCGACGCTTTCGAGCAGTTCCTGCTCGCCTATCCGCAGCAGCGCGACCAGGCGACGTTGCTGCAGATCACGCCACCCTCGCGCGCCGAAGTGCCTGAATACGATGCGCTCTCGCGCCAGATCGACCAGAGCATCGGGCGCATCAACGGCCAGCATGGCAGCCTCGACTGGGTGCCGATCCGCTTCGTCAAGCGCGCCTTCTCGCGCCAGGTGCTGGCCGGGCTGTGCCGGCACGCATCGGTCGGACTCGTCACGCCGATGCGCGACGGCATGAATCTCGTGGCCAAGGAGTTCGTGGCGGCACAGGACCCTGCCAATCCCGGCGTGTTGGTGCTGTCGCGCTTCGCCGGCGCGGCGCGCCAGATGAGCGACGCGCTGATCGTCAACCCGTTCGACAAGACCGAAGTCGCCGAGGCGATCCACGCCGCGCTCGCCATGCCGCTCGACGAGCGCCAGGAACGCCACGCGAGACTGATGGCGGATCTCGAGGCACGCGACGTCGATTGGTGGGCCGAGACCTATCTCGCGGCGCTGACGCGACAGAAGAAGCAGCTGCCCAGCGCGCCGCCGCCACCGCTGCGCACGGTGCGCAAGAAGCTGCCGCCGCCACGGCCCGTGTATTCGCTGCCGCGTCCCTTCGCGCTGGTCGCCGCCTCCGCCAAGTAATCCACCACCCTCAAGGCGCCGCAACCATTTGCGCCGCCCCGCGGTTATCTCGCCATGCCAGAGCGCCTGTCGCCGACCAGGGTCGCGAGACTTTATTACCTGCATCCCGCGCTGGCCGGGCCGCTCGCGGCGTGGCCGCAGCACTTCAAGCGTGCCAAGGCGCTGGGCTTCGAGGCGATCTGCCTGCCGCCGCTGTTCAGTCACGCCGAGGCGGATCCGTTCCTGTCCAATGATCACGACCAGGCCGCGATCGGCGGTCCGATCGACGCCGCCGCCGCGCACCTCGCCGACGAATGCAACAAAGCCGGCCTGCGGCTGGTGGTCGACGTCGTGCTCGATCGCATCGCCGCCGGCCACAAGCAGGCCAAGCAAGTTGCCGATCACTATCGGCCCCTGAATCGCAACGGTACCTGCGATCCACGCGCCGCCGCGTCGGATGGGCTGGTCGTGTCGCTCAACGGCGATGTCGAGTGGTTCACGCGTCCGTGGATCGAGCGCCTGTCGCGCCTGGCGAAGCAGGGCGTGTCGGGGTTTCGCCTGCTGGGGCTGGGCGCGCTGCCGGTCGCGGCGCTGAAGGACATCGTGCGCGGCGTCCCTGAGGCGCAGCATCTCGCCTGGACGCCGGGACTCGATTGGCCGCAGCTCGAGGCGATGGCCGGTATCGGGCTCAGCGGCGTCTTCGCCTCCGCGCCGTGGTGGGACGGCCGCGCCGCCTGGTACGTCGAGGAGCACGAGCGCCTGCGCCGCATCGCGCCGATCATCGTGCCGATGGAGGAGCCGTTCGGCGAGCGCGTCGCCGCGCGCGCCGCGACGCCCGACGCGCGCGCCGTCGCTGCCCGTCACGCCGCGCGCATCGCGGCGGCGACCGGCAATGGCTGGCTGATGCCGATGGGCTTCGAGTCGCTGGCGACGCGGCGCGTCGATGCGCGCTCGGTGCCTGATGACCTGGCGGCGAGCAACGTCGATGTTTCCGACGACATCGCCGCGCTGGGCAAGATGAGCGGTCCCGCGGCCGAGCTGCGCGGTCCGATGATCAACCTCACCGGCGCGGGCGCGAAGGTCTCGGTGCTGGGCCGCGTCGATGCCGCCGACACGCGCGATGCCGAGGCGGGCGTCGCCATCGTCATCAACACCGACCTGGCGCAGGGCCGCTCGATCGCCGGCATGGCGGCGCAGCCGGTCGTCGGACAGCTCGCGGCCAGGCAATCGATCGCCACGCTCGCGCCGGCCGACGTGCTGGTGGTGCCGCTCGAGCCGAGCAAGCCGGTGATCCGCAAAGATGCCGGTGGCGACGTGCTGGCGGCCGCGTCGTCGCCGCGCATCGTGGTCGAGAATCTGTCGCCTTCAGTTGCCGGCGGTGCCTTCGCCGCCACGCGCATCGTTGGCCAGCCGATCGTCGTCGAGGCCGATGTCTATACCGACGGCCACGACCTGTTGCGCGCCGAGCTGCTGTGGCGCGCCGCCGACGAGCGCGCGTGGCGCGAAGTGCCGATGGCGCTGCTCGGCAACGACCGCTGGCGCGCGTCCTTCACGCCGCTGCGCATCGGCCGGCATGAATTCGCGGTCGAAGGCTGGTGGGACGAGTTCGGCTCGATCCGCCACGCCATCGAGGCGCGGCACGACGCCGGTGTCGATGTCACCGCCGATGTCGGCGATGCACGCGCATACCTGCAGATGCTGGCGGACCGCAAGGTGCCGTGCACCGCGTCGAAATTCGCCGAGGTCAGTGCCATGCTGGCCGGCGCGGCGAGCGAGGGCGCGGTCAAGGCGCTGCTCTCGACCGAGATGCGCACCCTGGTCGACACCGCCGACCCGCGCGCCTTCAAGTCGCGCAGCGCTGCGGTGGCGCTGGAGGTCGAGCGGCGCGAGGCCGGCTTCGCCAGCTGGTACGAGCTGTTTCCGCGCTCGCTGACCCACGACGAGAATCGGCACGGCACGTTCAACGACGTGATCGAGGCGCTGCCGCGTATCCGCGCGATGGGCTTCGACGTGCTGTACTTCCCGCCGATCCATCCCATCGGCACGACCAACCGCAAGGGCCGCAACAACACGCTCGACGCTAAACCGGGCGATCTCGGCAGCCCCTACGCGATCGGCAGCAAGGAGGGCGGCCACGACGCGCTGCATCCGGCGCTCGGCACGCCGCAGGATTTCCGCCGCCTGGTGAAGCAAGCGCGTGCCCATGGTCTGGAGCTGGCGCTCGACTTCGCCATCCAGTGCTCGCCCGATCATCCCTGGCTCAAGGACCACCCGGAGTGGTTCAAGCGGCGCGCCGACGGCACGATCAAGTACGCCGAGAATCCGCCGAAGAAGTACCAGGACATCCACAACGTCGATTTCTACGCGCCGGGCGCGGTGCCGGCGTTGTGGCTGG
>JAFAZJ010000008.1 GCA_019239835.1 Alphaproteobacteria bacterium
AGGCGCGGCGCGGCTCGACCACGTCGCCCATCAGGGTGGAGAAGATCTCCTCGGCCTCGTCGGCGTGGTTGACCCGGACCTGCAGCAGGGTACGCGCGAGCGGATCGAGCGTCGTTTCCCAGAGCTGGTCCGGGTTCATCTCGCCCAGGCCTTTGTACCGCTGCACCGCCACGCCCTTGCGCCCGGCCTCGTAGACCGCGGCGATCAGCTCGGTGGGCGCGTGCACCACGGTCTCGCGTTCCTTCAAGGTGTAGGTCGCGGGCTTGAGGTAGACGCCCTGCAACTCGGTCGCCAGGGCATCGAGGCGCCGCGCCTCGGCCGAACGGATCAGCGCGGCGTCGATGATGTGGCGCTCGGTGACGCCGCGCAGCGTGCGCTCGAAGGCCAGGCCGCCATCGTCGGTCGGTGCACCGCTCCAGCCACGCTCCAGCGGCGGGCTGACGATGTCGAGGCGGCGCGCGATATAGCTTGCAGTCGCTGCCGCCTGCTCGCGGTTGGCGAGGATCACGGGATTGAGCGCGCCGGCGATCGCCGCCTGCTCGATCACCGGCTGGCTGGTCACTCGGCGGCTAAGCGCCAGCGGCTGGATCAGGTTGGCGACCAAGCGCGCGATATCGACGGTGCGGCGCAAATCCGCGCCGACGATCTGCGCGCCGTCGCCGGTGGTCAGCACGGCGTTGTCGGTGCCGCCTTCGATCAGGTAGTCCTCCAGCCCGCGGTCGTTCTTCAGGTACATCGAGGACTTGCCGCGCGCGGCACGATAGAGCGGCGGCTGGGCGATATAGAGATGGCCGCGGTCGATCAGCTCCGGCATCTGGCGATAGAAGAAGGTCAGCAGGAGCGTACGGATGTGACTGCCGTCGACATCGGCGTCGGTCATGATGATGACCTTGTGGTAGCGCAGCTTGCTGATGTCGAAATCGTCGCGGCCGATGCCGGTGCCCAGCGCGGTGATCAGCGTGCCGATCTCCTGTGAGGAGAGCATGCGATCGAAGCGCGCGCGCTCGACGTTCAGGATCTTGCCGCGCAACGGCAGGATCGCCTGGTTGGCGCGGTTGCGGCCCTGCTTGGCCGAGCCGCCGGCCGAATCGCCCTCGACGAGGAAGACTTCGGAGAGCGCCGGATCACGCTCCTGGCAGTCCGCCAGCTTGCCGGGCAGCGAGGAGATGTCGAGCGCGCCCTTGCGCCGCGTAAGCTCGCGCGCCTTGCGCGCCGCTTCGCGTGCCGCCGCCGCCTCGACCACCTTCGAGACGATGCGCCTGGCATCGGTGGGATGCTCCTCGAACCACTCCGAGAGCTTCTCGCCGACGACGGTCTCGACCACCGGCCGGACCTCGGAGCTGACCAGCTTCTCCTTGGTCTGCGATGAGAACTTCGGATCAGGCACCTTCACCGAGAGCACGCAGGTCAGGCCCTCGCGCATGTCGTCGCCCGACAGCGAGACCTTCTCCTTCTTGGCGATGCCGCTTTCCTCGGCGTACTTGTTGACGCTGCGGGTGAGCGCGCCGCGGAAGCCGGCGAGATGCGTGCCGCCATCCTTCTGCGGGATGTTGTTGGTAAAGCACAGCATGGTCTCGTGGTAGGAGTCGTTCCACTCCATCGCCACCTCGACCGTGATGCCTTCCTTCTCGCCCTTGATCGAGATCGGCTCGAGCAGCGCCTGCTTGTTGCGATCGAGATAGCGTGCGAACGCCTCGACGCCGCCTTCATAGTAGAGCTCGACGACCTTCGGCTCGACGCCGCGCGCGTCGGTCAGCAGGATGCGCACGCCGGAGTTCAGGAACGCCAGCTCGCGCAGGCGATGCTCGAGCGTAGCGAAGTCGAATTCGGTCTTGGTGAAAGTCGCGGGCGAGGGCTGGAACACCACCTCAGTGCCGCGCTTGCCCTCCGGTGCATCGCCGACCTCGACCAGATCGCTTTCCGGATCGCCGAGCCGGAAGCGCATGAAGTGCTCCTTGCCGTCGCGCCAGATGCGCAGCTCGAGCTTCTCCGACAGCGCGTTGACAACGGCGGCGCCCACGCCGTGCAGGCCACCCGAGACCTTGTAGGAGTTCTGGTCGAATTTCCCGCCGGCATGCAGCTGGGTGAAGATCACCTGCGCCGCCGATACCTGCTCCTCGGAGTGGATGCCAACAGGCACGCCGCGACCGTTATCGCGCACCATCACCGAGCCGTCGCCCTGCAAGGTCACCTCGACGAGGTCGCACCATCCGGCGAGCGCCTCATCGATCGCATTGTCGACGATCTCGTACACCATGTGATGCAGGCCGGTGCCGTCATCGGTGTCGCCGATATACATGCCCGGCCGCTTGCGCACGGCGTCGAGCCCGCGCAGCACCTTGATCGAATCGGCGTCGTATTCGTCGCCGTTGTCCACGGCATCCGGCCGTGGTGTGTCGTCAGTCGGTTCGCTCATCGATCCTGCCAATAATCCTGCTCGTCGCGTCAGCCCGGCGAAAGCTCGCCCGAAGCCACGCGGAAGAACTGCGCGCGCCCGCGCAGGGTTGAAAACAATTCGGCGTCGGTGCCGGTCATCCAGGCTTGCGAGCCCAGCGCCTCGATCTCGTCGAACAAGGCCGCCCGCTTGGTCGAATCCAGATGCGCGGCGATCTCGTCCAGGAGCAGAAGCGGCGGCCGTCCGCGTGCGATCGCGGCCAGCCTGGCATGCGCCAGCACGATCGCCACGAGCACGGCTTTCTGCTCGCCGGTCGAGCCCTGCGCCGCTGGTATATCGCGATCGAGATGGCGAACCACAAGGTCGCAACGGTGCGGCCCAATGGTTGTCGTACCGGCATCGGCGTCGATCCGGCGCTGTCCCGCCAGCCGCTCGCGCAGCCGGTCCTCGGCGTCGAGCGCAGCCATGCCGGCAACCCAGCCCTCGACCTCACCGGAAAGCGCCAAAGCCGCCCGCGGAAACGGCCCGACGCCCAGCCGCGCCGCCTGATCAAGCCGCGCCACGAGGTCGAGCCGGGCCACCGTCAGCGCCACGCCATGGCGCGCCATGGTGTCTTCCAACGCGGTCAGCCAGTGCGGGTCGAGCTTGCCCTCGGCCAGCAATCGCGCGCGCTGGCGCATGGCCTGCTCGTAGGCGGCGACGCTGCCAGCGTGGTTGGGATCGAAGGCCGCGACCATGCGGTCGAGGAAACGCCTCCGATCACCTGGCCCGCCGGTCCACAGCCCGTCGAGATGCGGCGTCAGCCAGATCGCCACCACGTGCTGGCCCAGCGCGAGCTGGCTGGAGGCATTGCGGCCATCGATGCGCACCGCGCGGCGCATCGAGGTGCCTTCGCCCTCGCCATTGGCCGCCGGCAGCGCCTCCAAGCCGGTGCCGATGGCAACGCGGCCTTCCGGAAGGTCGAGCGTCGCGGCGACGGCCCAGGGCGAGGCCACGGCGGTCTCGCCATTGCGCGCGCGGCGGCCGACCTCGTCCAGCTTGGCGCGACGCAGGCCACGGCCGGGGGTCAGGAAGGAGACCGCCTCGAGCAGATTGGTCTTGCCCGCCCCGTTGTCGCCGACCAGCAGGACGGGGACGGGATCGAGCTCCAATCGCAGGCGGCTATAGTTGCGGAACTCCGTGAGCCGCAATTGCCGTATGACCATGGCACCAGCAATAGCCGCCGACATCGGCGGCGGCGCGGATGCGGACGACTGAGCGGGGGCGTGGATTGCGCCGCCGTTCATACCCGCATCGGCATGAGCACGTAGAGCGCGCTGTCGTCGGCCGCGTCGCGCACGATGGTGGGCGAGCCGGCATCGGACATCAGGAAGCGCGCATCGCCGCCGCCGATCTGCTGGGTGATGTCCAGCAGATAGCGGGAATTGAAACCGATCTCGATCGGCGCGTTGTCGTAGACGACCTCGAGCTCCTCGGTGGCGCTGCCGGCGTCGGGGCTGGTGGCCGAGAGCGTGAGCCCGTTCTTGCCCAAGGCCAGCTTGATGGCGCGCGACTTCTCGGTAGAGATCGTCGAGACGCGGTCGACCGCCGACTCGAACTCCTTGCAGGGAACCGTGAGTTCCTTGTCGTTGCCGGCCGGGATCACGCGCTCGTAGTCGGGGAAGGTGCCGTCGATCAGCTTCGAGGTCAGCACGATATGGCCACAGGCGAAGCGGATCTTGGTTTCCGACAGCTCGATATCGACCAGCGCATCCGACTCGTCGATCAGCTTGCGCAGCTCGCCCACCGTCTTGCGCGGCACGATCACGCCGGGCATCTCGCCGGCGCCCTTGGGCAGCGGCAGCTCGACGCGCGCCAGGCGATGGCCGTCGGTGGCAACGCCGCGCAGCACGTCGGTCTGGTTCGACTTCGCGGCGTGGAAGTAGATGCCGTTGAGGTAGTAGCGCGTCTCCTCGGTCGAGATCGCAAACCGCGTGCGGTCGACGACGCTCTTCAGATCGGTCGCGGCGAGCTGGAACTTGTGCGGCAGGTCGCCTTCGTTCATGACCGGGAAGTCGCTCACCGGCAGGCACTGCAGGGTGAAGCGCGAGCGGCCGGCGCGGATGGTGAGATCGCTGTTGGCGCCGGTCTCGATCTCGACCTGCGAGCCATCGGGCAGCTTGCGCACGATCTCGTACATCGTGTGCGCCGGCGCCGTGACCGAGCCGGTCTTGCCTGCGGTGGCCTCGACCGATTCGGTGACCGCCAGATCCATGTCGGTGGCCGAGAGCGTCAGCTTGCCCTTCTGGGCGTTGAGCAGGACGTTGGAGAGGATCGGGATGGTGTTGCGCCGCTCGACAACGCTCTGCACATGGGCCAAGGCCTTCAGCAAAGCGGCCCGTTCAATCGTGAGTTTCATGGTCGAAATGACCGCCCGTATGACGTCGTTGAGGATCCCAGGGGAGGGATCGGGACCGCTTCGTCACGGGGCTACGACCTCAGTCGTCCGGCGCCTTCAAAACACGGGCGCGGCGGGCCGCGCGCCTGCCGCTGGAAACGGTCTGGAACTATACCATGGGGGGCTGATTCACGAAGACTTTTCGGGCGCTTGGGGACAGCTTTGGCATGCTAGAAACGGCCCAGAAAACGAGCCCTGAGCCACTCCGCCGCATGCCCGCCCTTCACGCCGAAAACCTCGCCTGCCGACGCGGCGGCCGGCTGGTCTTCACCGGCCTCGGTTTCGGGCTAGAGCAGGGCGAGGCGCTGCTGCTAACCGGCCGCAACGGCTCCGGCAAGTCCAGCCTGCTGCGCCTGCTGGCGCTGCTCACCCCGCGCCTGCGTGGCAGCCTGACCTGGACCGGAATCGAGGTCACCGAGCAACCCGACGCCTGGCGCCAGGCGCTGGCCTGGCTGGGTCACACCGACGCCGTCAAATCCGACCTCACGGTGCGCGAGTCTCTTTCAGGTGCCCAAATCCTGCGCAAGGGCAAGCCCGACAGCCTCGACCACGCGCTGAGCCGGTTCGATCTAACCACCATCGCCGACCGCCCCGGCCGCTTCCTCTCAGCCGGCCAGCGACGCCGCGCCGCGCTGGCGCGGGTGATGCTGAGCGGCGCGCCGATCTGGCTGCTCGACGAGCCCGCCTCGGGCCTCGACGAGCCCTCGCGCGCAGCCCTGCACTTCACCCTGCGCGAGCACATGAAAAGCGGCGGCCTGGCGGTGATCTCGACCCACGGCGACATCCACATCCCCAACGCTCATCCGATCGACCTCGGCGACTTCGCGCCGTCGGTGGACGCCTTGGCAGAGGAGTGGGCGTGAGCCGCTTCCACCATCTCGTCGCACGCGATCTGCTGATGGTCTGGCGGCGGCCGGGCGATGTGCTGCTGGTGCTGGCGTTCTTCCTGCTGGCCGCCAGTCTGTTCCCGCTGGGCGTCGGGCCGGAGCCGCTCGTGCTCAAGCGCATTGGGCCGGGCGTGCTGTGGGTGGCGGCGCTGTTCGCGGCCATGCTGTCGCTCGATCGGCTGTTCGCGGATGACCTCGGCGACGGCTCGCTGGAGCATCTGGCGTTGGCGCCGCTGCCGCTGGAGCTGACGGCGTTGGCGAAATGCCTGGCGCACTGGCTCACCGGTGGGCTGCCCCTCACGCTGATGTCACCCGCGTTGGGATTGCTGTTCGGGCTCGATGCATCGCAAATCGCTGTGCTCGCCGTATCGCTATTCATCGGCACGCCCAGCCTGTCGCTGCTGGGTGGGCTGGGGGCGGCGCTGACCATCGGTGCAAGGCGCGGCGGTGCGTTGATGGCGCTGCTGGTGCTGCCGCTGGCGGTGCCGGTGCTGATCTTCGGCGTCACGGCGGTCGAATCCGTGACTGCCGACGAGGGTTCGCGCCACGCGCTGGTGCTGCTGGCGGCGTTCTTCCTGGTGGCGCTGGCGAGCACGCCGTGGGCGATGGCGGCGGCGCTGCGGCAGGCGGTCGAATAGACAGGACGGAATAGGCGGACGAGGATCGCGTTCATGGCGAGCATGCACGCATTGGCCAATCCGGCGCGGTTCCAGCGCTTCAGCGCACGCGCGCTGCCGTGGTGCGCCGGGCTGACGGCGATCCTGCTGCTGGTCGGGCTCTACATGGCGCTGTTCGTGGCGCCGCCCGACTACCAGCAGAAGGACACCGTGCGCATCATGTTCGTGCACGTGCCGGCGGCGTGGTGGTCGATGGCGGGCTACGCCATGCTCGCGGGGCTGGGCGCCGCGCTGCTGGTCTGGAAGCATCCGCTGGCCGCACTGATGGCCCGTGCCGCCGCACCGGTGGGCGCCGCCTACGCCGCGACCTGCCTGATCACCGGTTCCTTCTGGGGCCGGCCGATGTGGGGCACGTGGTGGGTGTGGGACGCGCGGTTGACCTCGATGCTGGTGCTGTTCTTCCTGTTCCTCGGCCACATTGCGCTCAGCCGCGCCTTCGATTCGCCAGAGCGTGG
>JAFAZJ010000019.1 GCA_019239835.1 Alphaproteobacteria bacterium
ACGACTCCCTGCGCGCCAACATCCTGATCGCGCGACCCGATGCCGGCGAGGCCGACCTGCTGGCCGCGGTGGAGCATGCCTCGCTGAAGGATCTGGTCGAGGCGCTGCCCGAGGGCCTCGACTCGCCGGTGGGCGAGCGCGGCACCAACCTGAGCGGCGGCCAACGCCAGCGCGTCGCCATCGCCCGCGCCTTCCTGAAGGACGCGCCGGTGCTGATCCTCGACGAGGCGACGTCGCATCTCGACGCCGTCAACGAGCAGGCGGTGCGCGGCGCGCTGGATCGACTGAAGACCGACCGCACCACCATCGTCATCGCCCATCGCCTGTCGACGGTGCGCGATGCCGACCTGATCGTGGCCATGGACGAGGGCAGGGTGGTCGAGACCGGCGATCACGCCAGCCTGATCGCCAAGGGCGGCCTCTACGCCCAGCTGGTGTCGCGCCAGATGGCCGGGCCGATGGCGGTGGCGGCGCAGTAGCCGCTATCGTTGCCAGCGTGGCGGCAGGGCGGGCGTCGTAGGTGTTGCCGGGATCACGGTGCGAGTCCCATCGGGATTGCGCAGCACGATCTCGTTGTCGCGCCGGATGATCACCGTCGTGCCGCTCGGCTGGCGATAGACTTGGATGCGTTCGCGCGGCGCCGGATCGGCCGCGGCCGCATCGCCGGCCGCGAGCGCCAGACAGAGGATCAACGCCACGCCTCTCATGCGGCCATCATAGCACCGGCTCAGCCCAGCCGCTTGAGCGCCTTGATCACTTCGCGAAGACCGCGGCCCAGCATCTTGTCGCGCCGCATCACCAGCGCCAGCTTGCGGCTGAGCCGCGGCGAGAGCGTGTGGGTGGTAACCGGCAACCGCTCGCTGCGCCGCCGCATCGCCGTGCCGGGCAGCACGGCGACGCCCAGGCCAGCCGCCACCAACTCCTTGATCGCCTCGACATTGCCCAGGTCCATGACCGGCGTCGGACGAACGCCCGCCCGCGCGAACCAGGCATCGGCCAGTCGCCGCGTGTTGCCGGCTGTCTCGTAGAGGATCAGCTTGCGGCTTGCGAGGAGCTCCGGCGTCACGACCTTGGGTAGTTTCTCGCCGGATGCCGGCGCGATGGCGACGAAGTCGTCATCCATCACGGGCGTGACTGCGAAACTACGGCCCGGCGCGGGCAGGGTGACGAGACCGATATCGACAAGGTTGGCCTCCAGCGCCTTCAGTACGTCGCTCGTGTTCTGCGTCGTGACCGAGATCTCCAGCGAGGGAAAGCGGCGATGCAGCGCGCCGAGGATTGGTGGGAGGAGGTAGATCGACGCCGTCGCGCCGGTGCCGATGCGCACGCGGCCCAGCGCATGCGCACCCTGCACCGTGACCGCATCCCAGGCGTCGCCGACCGCCCGCTCGATGGTGTGGGCATGGGCCAGCAGCCGGTTGCCGGCATCGCTCGGCATGGCGCGCTTGCCGACGCGCTCGATCAGCCGGACGCCCAGTCGCTTCTCGAGTTGGCGCACCTGCAGGCTGACGGCCGGCTGGCTGATGTTCAGCCGCTCGGCTGCGGCCGAGAAGCTGCCAAGCTCGATGACACGGCAGAACGTGCGCAGTTGGTCGAGACGTAGATCGCGCATATCAAAGAATTTCTTATGATCCGTATGAGGAACGACAACTTCTTTTATAGCACACGCCCGCGGATGATCGACGCGCCCTGTCCGCGAGGTGCCCATGACCGAACTCACTGCGATCGGCGGCCCGTCCGCCTGGCATTCCGGCGACTTTGACGGCCGCGATGACTGGATGCTGGAACTCACCGATGCCGAACGGGCCGAGATCGACGAGGCGATCCGGCTCAGTCGATCGCTGGACATCCAGGCGATCAGCCGCGTCGACTTTCCGCTGCCTGGACTTTCAGCCCGCCTCGCGCAGCTGCGCACACGCATCAAGGACGGCGCGGCCTTCGGCTACGTTCGTGGCATCCCCGTCGAGCGCTACGACCGTGAGACTCAGTTGCGTGTCTACTGGGGCCTGTCGCGCTACATCGGCGATCCGATCCCGCAGAATCGCAACGGCCACATGATGGGCCACGTGATCGACGTCGGCGACCGGCCAGACAACGTCGATCGCCGCCTGACCCAGAGCAACGCCGAGCTCGCCTTCCACTCCGATTCCTGCGACGTCGTCGGCCTGCTCTGCGTGCGTACGGCGATGCGCGGCGGCACCAGCGCGATCGTCAGCGCCATCGCCGTGCACGACGAGATGCTGCGGCGCGATCCCGAGCTTTGCGCCACGCTTTACGAGCCGGTCGTGCTCGACCGGCGCGGCGAGGTGCCGCCAGGCAAGGCGCCGTGGTTCGAGATGCCGGTGTTCACCCGCCACAACGGCCAGTTCAACGGCTACGGCCCGCTGCCGCAGTATATCGAGTCGAGCCAGCGCTTCGCCGACGCGCCGCGGCTCACTGAACGGCAGCGCGCGGCGATCGACCTGTTCTATGCGATCTGTGCCGACGACCGGTTCTGCCTGCGCATCCCGTTCAAGCCGGGCGACATCCAGTTCCTGCAGAACCACCTGATCTTCCACTCGCGCACCGCCTTCGAGGACTGGCCCGAGAGCGCGCGCAAGCGTCACCTTATTCGCATCTGGCTGTCGCTGCCCGACGGGCGCGAGTTGCCGTCGATCTTCCTCAACAAGTGGACCAACATCACGCGGGGCACGAAGCGCGGCGGCGCCATCGTGACCGAGGGCAAGACCCCGATGATCCCGTTCGAACCGGAGATCCGCGCGTTCGCCTAGCGCGTGTTGCGGCGGTGCGCTGCCGCCAGCGCTTGGTCGAGATCGGCGTAGAGGTCGTCCCTGGCCTCGATGCCGACGCTGAGGCGCAGCAGATCGGCAGGCGCGGGCGTGCCGGCGCCTTCGATGCTGGCGCGATGCTCGATCAGGCTTTCCACGCCGCCCAGCGACGTGGCGCGCTTCCACACGCCGACCTGGGCGGCGACGGCGATGGCGGCGGCTTCACTGCTGAGGTTCAGCGTGGGATCGCCCTTCACGCGGATCGACATCATCGCGCCGAACCCGCCGGCCATTTGCCGCGCGGCGACGTCGTGACCGGCGAAGCCGGCGAGGCCGGGGAACAGCACCGCCTCGACCAGCGGATGCGCCGCGAGCTTCTGCGCCAGCCACTGCGCGTTGCCAGCGGCGGCGCGCACGCGTGGGAAGAGGGTGCGCATACCGCGCAGCAAGAGGAACGATTCCAGTGATCCCAGCACGGTGCCCAGCTGTGCCCGGATCAGGCGGATTCGCTTCCAGTGATCGTCGTCGCGCGCACCGACGAGCGCGCCGGCGATCACGTCGCTGTGGCCTGCGAGATATTTGGTGGCGGCATGCATCACCAGGTCGGCGCCGTGCTCGATCGGCCGGGTGAAGACTGGCGTCGCACAGGTCGAATCAACGGCAAGGAGGGCGCCGGCGTCGTGCGCGATCTTAGCGCACGCCGCGATATCGGAGACGCACCACAGCGGGTTGGCTGGGGTCTCGAGCCAGATCATCCTGGTCTTGCCGGGCCTGACTGCGGCGCGCACGGCCTCAACTGAATCGGCATCGACGAACTCGACCTGCAGCCCCCAATGGGTGGCGAAGTTCAGCAGCCAGTTGCGCAGCGACCAGTACATCACCTTGGGCGCGATGACGTGATCGCCCGGCGCCAGCGCCAGGAAGCAGGCGGTGGCCGCGCTCATACCCGAGGAGAAGACCAGCGCGGCGGCGCCGTTCTCAAGCTTGGCCAACAACTCTTCGGGCTGATTGTAGTTTGGCGAGTCGGCGCGGCTGTAGACGCGGCCCGAACGGTATTGGTTGTCGGGATCGCGCAGGTAGGTCGTGGCGAGGTGGATCGGTGGCACCACCGCGCGAGTCGTCTCGTCGACCCAGCCCAGAGCCTGGGCGGCGAGCGTCTCCGGCGAAAGAGGCGGCTTCACGCCACGCGCTTCTGCTGGCTGGGGTGGTCGCCGGCGATGCGCAGGAAATTCTCCAGGATCTTGTGGCCGTGCTGCGAGGCGATGCTCTCGGGATGGAACTGCACGCCGTGGATCGGCAGGCTCTTGTGGCGCATGCCCATGATCATGCCGTCCTGCAGCTCGGCCACAACCTCGAGCTCGGCCGGCAGGCTGGCGCGCTCGACGATCAGCGAGTGATAGCGCGTCGCCTCGAAGGGCGAGGGCACGTCCTCGAACACGCCCTTGCCGGTGCTGCGGATCGACGACAGCTTGCCGTGCATCGGCACGCCGGCGCGCACCACCTTGCCGCCGAAGGCCTGGCCGACCGCTTGGTGGCCCAGGCAGACGCCGAGCAGCGGTACCTGCTCCTTCGCCGCCGCCTTGATCAGGTCGAGACAGATACCGGCTTCGTTGGGCGTGCAGGGCCCGGGCGACAGGACGATGCCGGCCGGCTTGCGCGCCAGCACCTCGGCCACCGTGATCTGGTCGTTGCGGTGCACGTCGCACACGCCACCGACATCGCCGATGTAGTGCACGAGGTTGTAGGTGAAGCTATCGTAGTTATCGATGACCAGCAGCATGGCGGAATCCCTTCGGCGGCGGAACCTAGCGGCAGCGACGCCGCTGGTCCACCGGACTATTGCAGTTTCGGCGCGGCCTTGCCGTCGCGGCTTGTTACGGTGAAGGCGCCACGCTGCTTGTCGAACGCCAGTTCGACATGCGTGGGTGCCGTGGCCAACTCTTTGCAGCCTTTCACCGGGTCGTCGGTGCCCAGCCAATTCTGCATCGGGCAATCCTCGCCCTGCGCCGAGGGCGTCAGATAGACATTCAAGGTGGTGCCGACCCGCGGCAGGTACACGACGACCGGCCGGGTATTGCCGTCATGCGGCACCGCCGGATTGGCGCGCGCCGCCACGAAAAGGGGCGGCATCAGCGGCGGCAAGTCGGCGGCCGACAGCGGCTGCCAGCGGCCGTTGACCGACCGGAAGACCTGCGCCATGCCGCCCCAGGCATCGGTGACCCGATAGAAGCGCTGCGAGAGAGCGATAATCGGCCCGCCGGAATTCGGCTTGAACAGCGCCGCCTCGGTGACGAGATTGCCGCCGCCGGTGCCTTCGTCATTGACCTGGATGAAGCCATTGCCGATGTCGACCACGACACCGACGATGCTGGTGCGCTCTTCCGCCTTAGCCCGCCAGCCTGCGCCGGCCTGCGTCAGGGTGTAGGCGTATGGATCACGGATCTGTCGCACCAGCGAGTGGTAATGGTCGACGACGCTCTGCCCGAAGGCGGGCATCGCAACGGCCATCGCCGCCACAAACGCCATGGTCCTCATCATCGCGCTTCTCCCCCATCGCCCACGAGGATAGCGCGCTCGGCGATGACCTCCCAGAGTGCCTTGGGCTGCTTGTAGCGATCGACCATGTGCTCCTCTCGGCTCAGAACACGCCAGCCATCGGCGAAGAGGGCATCCACCGCCGCGCCATCGAAGAAGCGCTTCGGGGCACCGTCGACGAGATAGAAGTTGTCATCGATGCGCGGATGTCCGCTGGCGCCATGGTGTATATCGGCCGTCGAGTTCAGCCGGCACAGCACGACGCCGCCCGGACGCAAGTGATCGCGAACGCGCGTCACCAGCGCGAGGGTCTCCGACCAGTCGAAATAATGCAACGACAGGCTGGCGAGGATGACGCCCAGTCCACCGCCGATGGGAAACGGATCGCGGACATCCTGCACATGGAACTGGCCACCGGACACTCGTGTGCGGGCGCGATCCACGGCTGTAGGGGAAAGATCGATGCCGACGACTGCATAGCCCGTGGCGACCAAGGTCGCGGAGTCGCGTCCGCCGCCGCAGCCAAGCTCGAGGATCGGTTGGTCGGCCATGCGCTCGGCGATCAGGGGCAGCCAACGTTCGAGCCAGGGATCGGTGTCGGTCATCGGTACCGATCTTGCCGCAAGCGGTGGCCGGGCGCATCCTGACCGACATGACGATAGCCTGCGATTGCTGCACGCTTCCCAACCTCAGCCGCCGGACGATGATCGCCGGCGGGCTCGCGGCACTGGCCGCCTCCGGTGCGCGGGCGCAGGCGCCGGCCAAGCCGCAGCGCATCGACGTGCACCATCATTTCGCGCCGCCGGCCTGGCTTGCCGAGGTGAAGGGCCGCGAGATGCTGCAGCGGGCCAATACCGAATGGACGCCGCAGCGCTCGATCGAAGACATGGACAAGGGCGGCGTCGCCTCGGCGATGATCTCGATCACCAATCCCGGCCTGTGGTTCGGCGACAAGGAGGTGACGCGCCGCGTGGCACGCGCCTGCAACGAGTACGGCGCGAAGCTCGTGCAAGACCAGCCGCGGCGTTTCGGTCTGTTCGCCGCCATGCCGCTGCCGGATGTCGACGCCACGCTGAAGGAGATCGAGTACGCCTATGACACGCTGAAGGCCGACGGCGTGCATCTCTTCACCAGCTATGGCGACGTCTGGCTGGGCAACGCCGCCTTCGAGCCGGTCATGGCCGAGCTCAACCGGCGCAAGGCGCTGGTGCATGTGCATCCGACGGCTGCCAATTGCTGCAAGAACCTGGTTCCCGACGTGCCGCCGGGCATCATGGAATACGGCACCGACACCACGCGCGCGATCCTTGGCGTGACCTTCAGCGGCACCGCGGCGCGCTATCCCGACATCAAGTTCATCTGGTCGCATGCCGGTGGCACCGCGCCGTTCCTTGCCGGGCGTATCGAGCGGGGCGCCGCGGCGCTGAAGGATCACGACAAGCGGCTGCCGAACGGCATCCTGCACGAGCTCAGGAAGTTCCACTATGACACCGCCGGTGCCGCCAATGCTGGAGCGCTGGTCTCGCTGTTGAAGCTGGTGAGTGTGGCGCAGGTGCTGTTCGGCACCGACTTCCCGCCTGGCGGCAGCAGCGCCGATGTCGCCAAGAGCCTGGCTGCGGTCGGATTCAGCGAGGCCGACATGCGTGCCATCGATCGTGACAACGCGCTGAAGCTGCTGCCGCGCTTTGCGGCCTGACATCGCACTCATGACAGGCGCAGCAAGGGAACGGCGCTGGCCGCCAGCAGCACCGCGAGGATGCGTGTCACGGTGAACGGCTCGCGCAGCCAGACAATGGCGATCAGGATGGCGAAGACCGAGCTGGTGTCGCGCAAGGCCGAGGATGGTGCGATGGGCGCCTGGATCCAGACCCAGAGGATCAACACGTAGGACGCAATCGAGGCGATCGCCGTCGGCGTGGCCACGGTCCAGTTGGAAGCGAGCAGTCGGAGTGGCGTTCCGAGCTGGCGATTGCGCCACCACATCGCCGCGGCGTTGGTGATCGAGACGACCAAGCCATAAGCCCAGGGCGAGCCGGCGGCCCGCGCGCCGCGCGCATCGCACATCACGTAGACAGCGGTTGCCACGCCGGCGATCGAGACCCATAGCAGCGCGCGCGGCGGGAAGGCGCGGTCGCGGTTGGCGCTGTAGGCGAGCAGGGCAAGCGCGCCGACGATCAGCGCGATGCCGAAGAAGGCGGTCAGGCCGAGGCGATCGCCGGCGAGGAACGCCGCCATCGGCACCACCAGCACGACCGACAAGGCGCGCACGACGGGATAGACGATGCCGAAACCGCCCAGCTCGTAAGCCTTCAGCAGCGCCGTCACGGCGACAGTGTTGGTCAAGGTCGAGGCGGCGACCCATTTCCATGCGGCGGGCTCCGGCAGTCCGGTCCACAGCAGCAGCGGCAGGGAGATCACCGCGCTCATCAGCATCTGCGCCGCCATGGCCTCGGCCGGGCGCGCGTTCGCCTTGACTGCGGCGTTCCACCCCGCATGCAGCACGGCGCTCAGGAGCGCCGCGGCGACGTGGATGGTCTCCATCGTCAGGCAAGCTTGCGGTAGTAGACACTGGTGGCGCACAGCCCACCGCGCGGCAGTAGCGCGTAATCAGGGATGATGCCGGCGAGCGTCCAGCCGGCGCGCACGTAGAGGCGTTCGGCGTCGTCGCTGGCGGTGTCGAGGACCAGCAAGGTCTTGCCGGCCCGGCGTGCCGCGTCTTCGGCCGCCGTCATCAGCGCCGCGCCGACGCCCAGGCGGCGGGCACGGCGATGCACTAGCATCTTCGAAATGTCGGCGCGGTGCGGCTGGTTCTCGGGTTGGTCGAGCACGATCTGGACCGTACCGATGACGCCGATGTCGTCCTCGGCGATCAGCAGGGTGCGAGCACCGCTAGCGATGTCGGTGGCGATGCGTTGCCAGAATGCCCGTGCTTTGGCTGGCGACAGCGGGTGCATGAAGCTCACGGAGGCGCCACCCTCGACGCAATCGATCAGCACCTCGATCAGCCCGTCGAGGTCGCGTTCGTCGAGGCGGTCGACCTGCCGGATGGTGTAGCGGCTCATCGATGAGGCTCCGGCTGGCCGACGATGACGACGGCATAACGTGCTGTTTTGCGGGAGCGGTTGCGGAAAGCCGTGGGGCGGTCGAGCACGAAAGCGAAGCAGTCGCCGGCGCGCAGCTCATGGCGCTCGTCGCCGACGCTGACCTCGATCGCGCCGTCGAGTACCCAGACCTGCTGGTGCACGCGCATGTCCCGGGCGCCGCTGTCGAAGGCGACGCGCGCGCCGGCCGGGAACTCGACCTCGACGATCTGGATCGGCGAGGCGACGCCGGCCGGCGAGACGTTGCGCCTGACGTAGCCGGAAGCCGGGTCGCGCCATTGCGGCTGCTGGGCACGACGGGCGACGGGATCGCGATCGGGCGTCGATGAGTCGAACAGGCTCGCCAGCGACACGCCAAGCCCGGCCGCGAGCTTCTCCAGCAGGGCCGCGGTCGGGCTGCTTTCGCCGCGCTCGATCACCGAGATCATCGAGCGGCTGACGTCGCTGCGCTCGGCCAGAACCTCGAGCGTAAGCCCGCGCGCGGCACGCAGGTCGC
>JAFAZJ010000296.1 GCA_019239835.1 Alphaproteobacteria bacterium
TCCCGATCTCTATGTGCGCATCGTCGAGCGGCGCAACGACGGCATTGTCGTGCGTGGTGCCAAGCTGCACATCACCGCGGCCTCGCTGATCCACGAGCTGGTGGTGATGCCGACCAAGGGCATGCGCCAGGACGAGACCGATTACGCCGTGTCGTTCTCGATCCCGGTCAACGCCAAGGGCGTGAAGGTGATCAACCGCAGCTTCGCCGCCTCAGAGCTCAACGCCTTCGACTATCCCGCGTCAGCGCATCACTCGATGCCGGAGGGCTTCGTCGTGTTCGACGACGTCTTCGTGCCGTGGGAGCGCGTGTTCCTGGCGGGCGAGGTGCCGCTGGCCACGGTGTTCGCCCAGTCGCTCGGCCTGTGGGAGCGCACCGGCGGCGTGGTCGAGGCGGTGAAGATGTCGGAGATCTTCGTCGGCCTCGCGCAGCTCGTCACCGAGCAGCAGGGCAAAGAACGCGATCCGGTGGCGCAGAACACCATCTCCGAGCTGATCGCCTACGCCGAGACCTTGCGCATGTCGCTCGACTATGCCTGCCGGCACTTCCAGACCACGCCGTCAGGGATGGTCCATCCCAACATTCTGGCGATCAACGTCGCGAAATATCACTACGCCGCCAACTTCCACGCCGCGGTGCGCGGCCTGCACGATCTCGGCGGCGGGCTCGTTCTCACCCTGCCGCTCGAAGCCGATCTGCGCAGCGGCACGACCGGCGATCTGCTGCGCAAGTACCTGCACACCAAGCCCGACGTCGACGTCGAGACCCGCATGCGCGTCTACAACCTCATCCGCGACCTGACCGCCGACGCCTATGGCGGCTGGCAGCAGGTCGTGGCGCTGCAGGCCGGCGGGGGCTTGAACGCGCAGCGCATCATGATGCACCGCGCCTACGACATGGCGACGGCGCGCGAGCGCGCGCTGATCGCCGCCGGCGCGCGTCCGGCCACGACGCATTGACCGCGACCGGTCCTACCTTCCCCCGGAGGGGGAAGGTGGCGCGCGACAGCGCGACGGATGGGGGATGTCGAAGACAGACTCCCCGGTTCGTCTTCGACATCCCCCATCCGCCTTCGGCACCTTCCCCCTCCGGGGGAAGGTAAATGATGTACGACGTCGCGATCGTCGGCTTCGGCCCGGTCGGCGCGCTGCTGGCGAACCTGCTGGGCCGCGCCGGCCACCACGTGCTGGTGCTGGAGCGCGACGCCGACATCCACCCGCTGCCGCGCGCCGTGCATTTCGACGGCGAGGTGATGCGCATCTTCCAGTCGGCCGATCTCGCCGAGCCGGTGGCGATGCTGGCGCGCTCATCATCCAAGGGCATGCGCTTCATCAACGCCGCCGGCGAGCTGCTGCTGGAGCGCCGCGGCGTCGACGGCGTCGGACCCCAGGGCTGGGCCAACAACTGGTACTTCAACCAGCCGACTCTCGACGCCGCCTTGCGCGCCGGCGCAGCTCGTTACTCCTCCGTCGATATCCGCCTGCAGCACGACGTCACCGCGCTCACCAAGCACGGCGAGCACGTCACGCTCGCCGTCGCTGATCAGTCATTCACCGCGCGCTACGTCGTCGGCTGCGACGGCGCGCGCTCCCTGGTGCGCCGGCACATCGGTTCGACACAGGACGACCTCGGCCTGCATCAGCCGTGGCTGGTCGTCGACCTGCTGGTCAACCCGGGCTCGCCGCGCGCCGCCGCGCTTCCCGAATACACCGTTCAGCTGTGCGATCCGGCGCGGCCGATGACCGTGGTCAATGTCGGTGGCCGGCGCCGGCGCTGGGAAATCATGCTGATGCCCGGCGACCGCGCCGAGGCGATGACCGACTCGGCGGTCTTCTGGCCGATGCTATCGCGCTGGCTTGCTCCGACCGACGCCACGGTCGAGCGCGCCGCCGTCTATACGTTCCATTCCGTGATCGCGCGCGGCTGGCGGCGTGGCCGGCTGATGCTCGCCGGCGATGCCTGTCACCAGACGCCGCCTTTCCTCGGCCAAGGCATGTGCGCCGGCTTGCGCGACGCCGCCAATCTCGCCTGGAAGCTCGACGCCGTGCTGTACGGGCGCGCGGCCGATGCCCTGCTCGACACTTACGAAAGCGAACGCGCCCCGCACGTCCGCGCCTTCATCGAGCTCGCGGTCCGCCTGGGCGCGATCATCCAGGCGACCGATCCCGCCATCGCCGAAGCGCGCGACGAGCAGTTTCGCGACGGCGGCACCGAGCTCTTCGACTTCCCGCAACCACAGCTCGGCCCCGGCGCGCGCATCGATGCCGAGCCGCCGGTCGGCGTCATCTTCCCGCAACCACGCCTGCCCGCTCGCCATTTGCTCGACGAAGCCGTTGGCACGCGCTTCGCCGTGATCGGCCGACGTCCGATTCTCGCCGCGGTGACGGCGGCGACGACCGAACGCTGGCGGGCGGCCGATCTCTCGATCATCGACGACGGCGGTCCAGTGATCGACGCCTGGCTTGCCGCACACGAATGCGCCGCGCTGATCCTGCGTCCCGACCGCTATGTCTTCGGAACCGCGCGCACAGGCGCCGATCTCGACGCGCTGACGAGCCGCCTGCCATACTGAGCGGCGGGAGGATCGCTCATGATCGCGGATATCAAGGCCTGCATCTTCGACGTCTTCGGCTCGGTGGTCGACTGGCGCTCGAGCCTGATCAAGGATCTCTCGGCTTTCGGCGCGGCCAAAAACATCACCGGTGTCGACTGGACCGAGTTCTCGGTCGCCTGGCGCAAGATGTACCAGCCGGCGATGGACGAGGTGCGCTCCGGCCGCCGGCCGTTCACGCAGCTCGACACGCTGCATCGCGAGAGCCTTTACGTCCTGCTCGACCGCTTCGGCATCAAGGGCCTCACCGGCGTCGACATCGAGTACATGAACAAGGTCTGGCACCGCCTCGATCCTTGGCCCGACTCGGTGATGGGGCTCACCCTGCTGAAGACCAAGTACATCATCGCGCCGTGCTCGAACGGCAACGTGGCGTTGATGGTGAACATGGCCAAGCGGGCCGGCATGCCGTGGGACTGCATCCTCGGCGCCGAGGCGGCACGCGCCTACAAGCCGATGCCGCGCGCCTATCTCGGCTCCTGCGAGATGCTCAACCTGATGCCGCACGAAGTGCTGATGTGCGCCGCGCACAACAACGACCTCAAGGCCGCCAAGGCCCAGGGCCTGCGCACCGCCATGTGGCCCCGCCCGACCGAGCACGGCCCGGGCCAGACCACCGACCTCGCCGCCGATCCCGCAGCAGTCGACATCCCCGCCAACGACATCATCGATCTGGCGCGCAAGCTGGGGTGCTAATCGGCGTAGCGCCTGATCAGGCGTGAGAAAACCTCTTCGGCGGGGATCGGTCCGAATTCTCGTAACGACCGCTCCCCTTCCGCCAACGCCGACTCGATCTCGCGACGGCAATCTTCCGGCGAGAGATCTCTCAGCGAGGGATTCTCTCGCGGATCCGGCTCGTGTGCCATTGCTACGCCCGCTTGCGCTGTAGGCCACGCGCAGCTTGTGCCAGCCGCAAACATAGACGCCGCGCGATCGCCTCGTCGGGGAAGCCGGTGGTCTTGCAGTGCATGTCGGCTTCGAGGATCAGGCCCAGTGCGTCGGCCATCCGTGTATCCGGCCAGGCGCGGGCCTGGCGCATGATCGTGGCGCGTCGGCTGAAATGCGGGCGTGGGAAGATGCGGGCGTAGACGCCTTCGATGTTGCTGCCGGCAGCGCCCAGGCGGTGCAGCATATCGGCGTGACGCTGCACGGCGCGCACGATCTGCGGCGCCCGCACGCCTTCGCCGATGACGCGATCGAGCGCGCGGTCCATGCCGAGGTAGTCGCCGTCGAAGGTGCGGTCGACCACATCGTCGAGGCCGATGGCGGCGGTGTCGCCGATCACCGCCATCGCGTCCTCGATCGTGATGGTGCGCGCCTCGGGCGAGGCGCCCTCGCCGGCCGGGCCTTTGTAGAGTGCGAGCTTCTCCAGCTCCGAGCGTGACAGCGCGCGATCGCCGCCGAGATTGTCGACGAGGTATTCCTGCGTGTCGGCATCGGCGCGCAGCCCGAACTCGCCCAGCACGCGCTCGACCAGGCTGCCCAGTGCATCCTCGGTGTCGGGGTAGCAGCCGATGGCGGCGCCGGCCTCGCTGTTGGTGACGGCTTTGCGCAGGCCCGCGGGCGCGAGGTTGCCGGCCTCGAGGATGATCAACGCGTCGCCGGCCGGCGCCTCGAACAGCGCTTCGACGGCGGCGAGGCATTCCTCGCCGGCCGGTCGCACGCGCACGACGCGACGGCCGCCCATCAGCGACATCGACTGGAACTCGTCGGCCAGACGCGCCGGGTCCTGCTTCAGCGCGTCGCCGCCGATATCGACGACACGGAACGGATCGTTGAGCTCGGGGCAAATGCTGAGCGCCAGCGCCTTGCCGCGCTCGGCGACCAGGCCGTCGTCGCTGCCGTAGAGCAGCACCGCGCGGATCGCTGCGTCGGGCTTCTTGGCGTAGCCGCGCAGGAATGCTTCGGCCTGTCCTGCCTTGATCTCCATGCCGTGAGATTAGCCGTGCAAGTGGGCCGGACGCGAGAGGCGCTGACGCACGGAATCGCGCGCGCCCAGCAGTAGCGAGGCGACGTAGCAGGCCGCGGCGGTGAGCACGATCGACGGCCCCGAGGGCAGGTCGCTGTGGAACGAGACCAGCAGCCCGACATAGCTGGAGAAGAGCGCGATCGGCGCCGCCACCAGCGCCATCGACGGCACGTCGCGCGTCCAGAACGAGGCGGCGATCGCCGGCAGCAGCACCAGGCCCAGCGCCATCAAGGTGCCGATGGCCTGGAAGGCGGCGACCATGTTCAGCACCGCCAGCGCGAGGAAGGCGTAGTGGAAGACCGAACCGCGTTCGCCCATGGCGACCAGGAAGCCGGGGTTGAAGCACTCCACCACCAGCGGGCGATAGATGATCGCCATGCCGATCAAGGTGATGGTCGCGGTGACCGCGACCAGCAGCAGCGACAGATCGTCGACGGCGAGGATCGAGCCGAACAGGATGTGCATCAGATCGACGCTCGAGCCCTTGAGCGAGACCATAGTCACGCCCAGCGCCAGCGCGGTGAGATAGGACGCGGCGAAGCTGGCGTCTTCGCGTAGCGACGTGAAGCGGGCGACGACGCCGGAGAGAAGCGCGACGAGGATGCCGGCGGCGAATCCGCCCGCGCCCATCGCCGGCAACGACAGGCCGCCGAGCAGAAAACCTACTGCCGCGCCGGGCAGCAGCGAGTGCGCCAGCGCATCGCCCATCAGGCTCATGCGCCGCAGGATCAGGAACACGCCGATGGTCGAGCTGCCGACCGACAGCGCCAGGCACGCCACCAGCGCACGGCGCATGAAGCCGAACTCGACAAACGGCCCGATCAGGAAATCGTAGACGGTTTGCATTCGCGATCCTTACCTTCCCCCGGAGGGGGAAGGTGGCGCGGAGCGACGGATGGGGGATGTCGAAGACGAACGCAGGAGTCCGTCTTCGACATCCCCCATCCGCCCTTCGGGCACCTTCCCCCTCCGGGGGAAGGTAGGCTTAGTCCGCCGCACGCAGACACGCATCGGCGTCCTCGTCCCACGCCTCGGCCATGGCGCGGGCGCGCAGCAGGTTGGCGGCGCTGAGCGTCTCGGCAGTCGGGCCGGCGGCGACCAGCTCGCGCGCCAGCAGGATGGCGTCGGGGAACCGCGTGCGCGCCTGGTCGAGGTCGTGCAGCACGCACAGCACGGTGCGGCAATCGGCGTGCCAGCGTTGCACCAGGTCCATCAAGTCGGCGGTGGTGCGCGCGTCGATGGCGTTGAACGGCTCGTCGAGCAGGATGATCTCGGCGTCCTGCAGCAGCACGCGCGCGAACAGCACGCGCTGGAACTGGCCAGCCGACAGCGTCGAGATCGGCCGCTGCTCGAAGCCGCGCAGGCCGACCGCCTCGATGGCGTGGATCGCGTCGTGCCGGTCCTTCGCGCTGGCGCCGCCGAAGCCGCCGATGCGCGCCCATTTGCCCAGCAGCACGACCTCGAGCACCGAGATCGGGAAGCTGCGATCGACGTCGGAGATCTGCGGCAGGTAGGCGATCTTGGCCCGGCTTCGGCCCGCCAGGTCGACGCTGCCCTCGACCCGGCCGACCTCGCCGATCACCGCCTTCAGGAGCGTGCTCTTGCCGGCGCCGTTGGGGCCAACGACGGCGGTCAGCGCGCCTTCGGCGACGTCGAGGCTGACATGGTGGATCGCCGGGTGGCGTTCGTAGGCGACCGTGAGGTCGCGCAGGCGCAGCGCGGCGCTCATGCCAGCGCCCACAGCACGGCCAGCCAGATTGCCGCGATCGGCACCAGCGCCCAGACGACGCGCCGCCATGCGCTGAACGACATCAGCGCCGTCGCCAGGTCGGAGGACAGATGGTGGTGGTGATGCGTGGCCATCGAGTAACGCAATATTATAACATTCGGCGCCTCAGATGTGGCCTATCGGCTGGGTTGGCGCAAGGCGATTCAGCGCAGGGGGAGATGTCGCCTTTACCTGTGAAAATTGTTGTGTCATCTCCCTGCGCCGGCTGGGGACATCACTCCGATTTGAACCAGATCGGCCCGTTTCGTGAGCAAATTGCCGCGAAGTGATTGGCGCTGCTGGACGGCGAAAGGCACATTCGGCCCATGACCACACGCCGACAGTTCGCTCGGATCGCCGCTGGGGCGGCACTGGGTGGGCTGGGTCTCTCCGCCGAACGCATCGCGCGGGCAGCCGATCCGCTGCCCAACGCGCCGATCGTCGTCGAGCTCTTCACCTCCCAGGGCTGCTCCTCCTGCCCGCCGGCCGACCGCCTGCTGGGCGAGCTGTCGCGCCGTCCCGACGTGATCGCCCTGTCGGTTCACGTCGATTACTGGGACTACATCGGCTGGAAGGACCCCTTCGCCAGCGCCGCGACCACAGCGCGCCAGCACAGCTACGCCCAGGCGCTCAAGCAACGCTACGTCTACACCCCTGAAATGGTGTTCAACGGCGCCGCCCATGATCCGGGCACCAACCCCGGCCGGGTCGATCGGATGGTGCAGGAGGCGGCCGAGAAGGCCGGACCGCGCGTCAATCCGGTGCTGAGCGCGCTGAGCGGCGGGCGCGGCCTGATCGAACTGCCCAAGACATCCGGCGTGCCCGAAGCCGACATCTGGCTGCTGAGCGTCGATCCGCGTCATGTCACGGCCGTGGGCCGGGGCGAGAACCGCGGCGTGACCCTGACCAATTTCAACGTCGTGCGCTCGATCGAGAAGCTCGCGACCTGGCAGGGCGAGGCGACCCGTCTGAAAGTCGAGGCCGACAGGCTGGCGCCAGGCGCGGCCATGGTCGCGCTGGTGCAGACCGCCAATCACGGTCCTATCCTGGGCGCCGCGCGCCTGGACCGGATGACCACCAACTAAGTCTTCGACGACGCCTTGGGCCGGTCACGTCGGCCGCCTATATTCGCCGCCATGCTCTCTGCGATCGAGAAATCCTTCGGCCAGCTGCTCGACCCGAAGCTGCGCTGGGTGGTGCTGAAATCCTTCGGCCTGGCCCTGGTCCTCTACGTCGTGCTGTGGCTGCTGATGCGCTGGGTCGCGCATTCGATCCCGCATTCCGATATTGGCTGGCTCGACTGGGCCTTGAGCTGGCTCGCCAGCCTGCTTGCCTTCGCCGCCCCTCTCCTGCTCTTCCCTGCTTTCTTCGGCATGATGGTCGGGCTGTTCCTCGACGAGGTCGCCGACGCCGTCGAGGCGCGCCACTACCCGGAACTCGGTGTGGCGCGCGGCACGCCGCTGTGGAGCGGCATCTGGTCGGGCGTGAAGTTCCTGCTGCTGATGCTGGGCGTAAACCTGCTGCTGCTGCCGATCTATCTCATCCTGCTGTTCATCCCGCCCACCGGCCTGATCCTGTTCTACGCCGTCAACGGCCACATGACCGGCGCGATGTACCACGAGGGCGTCGGCCTGCGCCGGCGCTCGATGAGCGAGACCAAGAAGCTGCGATCGCCCGACAGCGGACGCGTGTGGCTGACCGGCATCCTGATCATGCTGATGGGCACCGTGCCGTTCCTCAACCTGCTGGCCCCGGTGGTCGGCACGGCGATGATGGTGCATATCGCCGGCGCGCTGCGTCAGCCGGTGATGCCGCCGGCCTTCCCCGGCACCGCGCCACAACGCGTCGCCTGAGGCTTGCGCCCCCGCCCCGGGGGCGTAAGGTGCGCCGCCCTCAGCCTTTCCCCCGACAGGAACGATGCGTCTCGCCGCCCTCGCCGTCTCGGCTCTTTCACTCGCCGCCTGTGTCAGCGATTCCAGCGGCGGCCGCTCGGTCAGCCAGTATTCGCTCAGCTCCGCCGATCCCGGCGTCTTCTCCTCGAGCAGCTCCGGCCAGCCGATCCCGCTCGAGACCATGCGCGGCATGGATGAGCGCCGTGTCGCGCAGACGTTCGGCCGCCCGGTCTTCACGCGCGAAGACGGCCCCTCGCGCCTGATGCGTTTCCGCAGCGATGCCTGCGACCTCGACCTGTTCCT
>JAFAZJ010000070.1 GCA_019239835.1 Alphaproteobacteria bacterium
CGCGCCTCGATCCAGGAATACATCCTGCACAGCTGGTCGCTGGTGAAGATGGGCACGACCGCGGCCCAGAAGAAGCTGTTCTTCAACCTGCGCCGGCTGAAGGGCCAGATGCAGGCGATCGAGGACGGCGACCTCAGGCCGGACCAGGTCAAGCACATCGCCACCAAACTCGGCGTCGCCGAGGAAGAGGTGGTGAACATGAACCGCCGCCTGGTGCCCGACCAGTCGCTCAACGCGCCGATGCGCGCCGACGGCGAGTCGGAGTGGCAGGACTGGCTGATCGACGACACCGACAACCAGGAGGTCCGCTTCGCCGAGTCGCAGGAGCTCGAGCAGCGCCGCGCGCTGCTGTCGGGCGCCATGAAGACGCTGTCGGAGCGCGAGCGTCACATCCTCACCGAGCGCCGCCTGGTCGACGAGCCCAAGACGCTCGAGGAGCTCAGCGACAAGTACGGCATCAGCCGCGAGCGCGTGCGCCAGATCGAGGTGCGCGCCTTCGAGAAGCTGCAGCGGGCGATGAAGAGCGCGGTGGCCGCCGCGGCCAATGCGCCGACCCGAAACCCCGTGCACGCCTGATCGATCGCATCGTCTAGTATCGAAGGCCCCGCTCCGGCGGGGCCTTCGTCGTTTGGAGGCCGTCCATGAGCCTTCTGTCGCTACGCGCCGGTCGCCTCGCGCTGGATCTCGCCCCCGATTGCGGCGGCTCGATCACGCGTTTCGCCGTCGAGGGCAAGGGCGACATCCTGCGCCCGACACCGCCCGAAGCACTGACCTCGGGCAAGGGCAACAACTCGAGCTGCTATCCCCTCGTCCCCTACTCCAATCGCATCGCCGAGGGCCGGCTGGTCTTCGAGGGCGAGACGATCAAGCTGGCCTCGAACTGGCCGGGCCAGCGCCACCCCATGCACGGCGATGGCTGGTCACGCCCGTGGGAGGTCGCGCGCAGCGATACGCGTTCGGCGGAGCTGGTCTACGAGCACGACGGGCTGCTCGGCTGGCCCTTCCGCTATCGCGCCCGGCTATCGTTCCGCCTCGATGATGATCGTCTCACGGTCGCGATGAGCTTGGAGAACCTCGAACGTCGCGCGGTGCCGGGCGGTCTCGGGCTGCACCCGTTCTTCACGCGCGACGCCGATAGCGATCTCACCTGCCACACGACGCACGTGTGGCTCACCGATGCCGAGGTGATCTCCACCGAGCGCGTGCCGGTGCCGGCCTCGTGGGATTTCAGCCAGCCGCGTCGTGTCGACGGCGTGTCGCTCGACAATTGTTTCGATGGCTCGGATGGGCGCGCGACCTTGCGCTGGCCGTCGCGGGGCTTCGCGGTCGATCTGTTGGCGACGGAACCGTTCCGCCATCTCGTGATCTTCACGCCGCCGCAGCGGCCGTTCTTCTGCGTCGAGCCGGTCAGTCATGCCAACGGCGCCATCGGCCAGACGCATCTGGACGAGGGCGCGACATTGTCGGGCGAGATCGTGTTTGCTGTCAGCGACCTCTAATCGAACACAGCTGTCATCCCGAGCGCAGCGAGGGATCTTTCAGCAGCGCAAAGATTCCCCGCTACGCTCGGAATGACAGGGTTCGATGCCTACACCGCGGCGACGGCGCCGGCGGCTTCGCGCGTGGCCTTCACCGCCGCCTTCGCCGCCTGCGACAGCAGGCCGGCGTCGTTGGCGATGGTGACGAGGCGGAAGCCCATGCCGACCATGCGCGCGGCATAGGCCGGACTGCCGTTGTGCAGGCCGGCGAACTGGCCGCGCTTGGACGTCGCCGCCAGCATCTTCTCGTAGATGCTGAGGATCTGCGGCTCCTCGCGGTCAAGCCGCGGCGCCAGGCCAAGCGAGAGGCCGAGATCGCTGGGGCCGATATAGATGCCGCTGATGCCGGGCACGTCGAGGATGGCGTCGATGTTGTCGATCGCTTCCTGCGTCTCGATCATCGGGATGACCAGCACCTCGTCGTTGGCGGTCGCCTGGTAGGGCGTCGCCTCGCCGTAGGCGCCGGCGCGGATCGGGCCGTTGCTGCGCTTGCCCTTGGGCGGATAGAGGCAATAGGAGACCAGCGCCTTGGCCTCGGCGGCGTTGTTGATCATCGGGCAGATCACGCCCCAGGCGCCGCCGTCGAGGACCTTGCCGCAGATGCCCGGCTCGTTCCACGGCACGCGCACCAGCGGCGTGATCGGATGCCGGTCCATCGCCTGGAAGCACTGCACCATGGTGATGTAGTCCTGCACGCCGTGCTGCATGTCGACGGTGACGCTGTCCCAGCCGCACTGCGCCATGGTCTCGGCCGAGAAGCCGCTGGGAATCGCCAGCCAGCCGTTGACGCAGGCCTTGCCGGCAGCCAGCCGGCGCTTGAGCATGTTGGGCATTCGTTTCTCTCCCCTACTCCAGATACGTCCGTTCAGTCCTTGAACGGATCGGTCATCAGGATCGTGTCCTCGCGCTCTGGCGATGTCGACAGCAGCGCCACCGGACAGCCGATCAGCTCCTCGACGCGGCGCACGTACTTCACCGCGTTGGCCGGCAGCTGCACCCAGGAGCGCGCGCCCTTGGTGCTCTCGTTCCAGCCCTCGAAGGTCTCGTAGATCGGCTTGATGCGCGCCTGCGCGCCCATGGTGAACGGGAAGCGCTCGATGCGCTTGCCGTCGAGCTCGTAGCCGACGCAGACCTTCAGCTCATCCATGCCGTCGAGCACGTCAAGCTTGGTGAGCGCGATGCCGTCGATGCCATTGATCTTCACCGCCTGGCGTACCATGACCGCATCGAACCAGCCGCAACGCCGCTTGCGCCCGGTGTTGACGCCGAACTCCATGCCGCGCTGCTGTAGCCCGTCGCCGATCGCATCGAACAGCTCGGTCGGGAACGGCCCCTCGCCGACGCGCGTGGTGTAGGCCTTGGCGATGCCCAGCACGTAGCCGACCGCGCCATTACCCAGGCCGCTGCCGATCATCGCCTGTGCCGCGACCGTGTTCGACGAAGTCACGAACGGATAGGTGCCGTGGTCGATGTCGAGCATGGTCGCCTGGGCGCCCTCGAACAGGATGCGCTTGCCCTCGCCGCGCAGCATGTCGAGCCGCTCCCAGACATCCTCGGCATAGGGCAGGATCTGCGGCGCCAGCGCGCGCAGCTGCGCGAGCAGTTCGGCCGGCTCGACCAGCGGCTTGCCCAACCCGGCGCGCAACGCGTTGTGATGCGTCAGCAGCGTGTTGACCTTGCGCTCCAGGATGTCGTCCTCGCCGAGATCGCCGACGCGGATCGCACGGCGGCCGACCTTGTCCTCGTAGGCCGGCGCGATGCCGCGGCGCGTCGTGCCGATCTTGATCGTGCCCGGCACGTCCTCCCGCCAGCCGTCGAGGTCGCGATGCAGCGGCAGGATCAGCACGGCGTGATTGGCGACCTTCAGGGTCGCGGGACTCACCGCCACGCCCTGCGCGTTGACGCGCTTCACTTCCTCGAGGAAGTGCCACGGGTCGACGACCACGCCATTGCCGATCACCGACAGCTTGCCCGGGCGCACCACGCCCGAGGGCAGCAGCGCGAGCTTATAGGTCTGGTTGCCGATGACGAGGGTATGGCCGGCGTTATGGCCGCCCTGGAAGCGCACGACTACTTCGGCGCGCTCGCTGAGCCAGTCCACGATCTTGCCCTTGCCCTCGTCGCCCCACTGGGCGCCGACGACCGCCACGTTCGCCATGTCGATCCCCGCACACGAAAAACGCCCCTCCGGGCCATGGGCCTGAAGGGGCGTGGCTGTACCTAGCACGCGTCCGCGGGCATGGGGAGAGGGATAACGCCGCAGATTGGAAATACGTTAGAGGACGACGGCCTCGCCATTGATCAAGGCATAGGCACAGGCCAGGCGCACGGCCTCTGCGCGCACATCCTCGACGGGACCCAGGCCGTGTACGGTATGGAAACCCTCGCCGCGCCAGCGCGCCAGCTCGGCCCAGGCCACATTGACCGGCACGTAGAGTCGTTTGCTGGGCGGCTCGACCGTCGCGGCGCCCAGCACCGTGTCCATGTAGAGTGTGAAGCCGGTCGCCGGTTCGCTCGACGTGCCTTCGTCTT
>JAFAZJ010000082.1 GCA_019239835.1 Alphaproteobacteria bacterium
GTCGGCACGAGGATCACCGCCTCGCCGTCGAGCACGACCTTGTCGCCGCACAGGCACTCGGTCTTGAGCTTGATGCGCTTGCGGTCGGGCACGATCTCGACGATCTCGCAGCGCGCCGTCACCGTGTCGCCGATCTTCACCGGTGCCTTGAAGTTCAGCGACTGCGAGACGTAGATCGAGCCCGGCCCGGGCAGCTTGGTGCCGACCACGGTCGAGATGAAGGACGCGCTCAGCATGCCGTGCGCGATGCGCTCGCCGAAGCGCGAGGCCTTGGCGAAATCGGCGTGCAGGTGGATGGGGTTGGTGTCGCCGGAGACGCCAGCGAAGGCCATGATGTCGGCCTCGGTGACGGTCTTGCCGAACAACGCCGACATGCCCACCGACAGGTCCTCGAGGTAGTAGCCGTGCATCGGTTGCAGGATGCTCATCGCGCTTGCTCCTAGTGACGCACGATCGGATCGATGGGCAGGCGCTTGGCAATGCCCATGACGTCCTCGAACAGCTTGGCGGCCGAGATCAGCCCGGCCTCGCCGCGCGGCTTGCCGATCAGCATCAGGCCGACCGGCAGTCCCGACGTGGTGAAGCCGCAGGGCATCGACACCGCCGGCAAGCCCGACATGGTGATGATCGAGCTGCCCAGCACCCAGTCGATGTAGCTCGGCATCTTGCGCCCGTTGATTTCCTCGATGTAGCGCGTTTCGACCGGGAAGGGTGGCACCGGCGCGGCCGGCACGCACATGATGTCGACATCGGCCATGAAGCGCGCGAAACGCTGCTGCACGCCCGCCTGCAGGATCAGGCCGCGGCGCAGGTCATCGGCGGTCAGCGACAGACCGTACTCGATGTTCCAGATCACCTCGGGCTTCAACAGCTCGGGATGGGTTTGCAGCAGCTTGCCGTTGCCGGCCGCCATGTGGTGGCCGCGGAAGATCTGGAACGAGTCGCGCGCGCCCTCGGGATCGGGCGACTTCTCGACCACGGATGCGCCGATCTCCTTGAAGCGTTCGGCAGCGGCGCGGCAGATCGACTCGACCTCCGCGTCGTAGATGCAGGCGCCCTTGAAGTCGCCGGCCCAGGCCACGGTCTTCGGTGCGACGGGGCTCGACGCGGATTTTGCGTACGGCACCGACGGCGCCGGATACGACAGCGGATCAAGCGGATGATGCTTGGCCGTTGCATCGAGCATCAGCGCGACATCGGCGACGCAGCGGCCCATCGGCCCGTTCTGCGAGAAGGTATTGAGCGGCAGGGTGCCGGGTCCCCAGGCGACGCGGCCCGGGCTGGGGCGAAAGCCGACGATCGAGCAGAAGCTCGCGGGCGTGCGCAGGCTGCCGCCGAGGTCCGAGCCGGTGGCCAGCCAGACCTCGCCGGTGGCCAGCGCCACCGCGGCACCACCCGACGAACCGGCACAGGTCATGCGCGTGTCCCAGGGATTGCGCGTGATGCCGAAGACCTCGTTGAACGTCTGCGCACCCGCGCCGAATTCCGGGGTGTTGGTCTTGCCGACCACCAGCCCGCCCAGCTCCTCGAGATGCTGTACCGAGATGCAGGTGCGCTGCGCGACGTTGTCCTTGTGCACGCGGCAGCCGAAGGTGGTCACCACGCCTTCGACGTCGTTGAGATCTTTCACGCCGAAGGGCAGGCCGCCCAGCCAGCCGGGCGTGTCGGGGTCGGGTAGCTTCAGCGTCTTTGCCCGCTGCCGTGCGCGATCGTAGGTGCGGATCACCATCGCGTTGACCTTGCCGTCGACCTCGTTGATGCGGGCTTCGGCGGCATCGATCAGCTCAAGCGGCGAGACCTTCTTCTTTTTCAGCAGATCGACCGTCTCGACCGCAGTCAGGCGGCAGAGCGATGTGTCGGCCATACGCGTATCCCCCGTCGTTCTTGGCTTGCGGGCATAGCACGCAGCGATAGGCCGGGAAAACCATCGCAGCCGCGCGGCGGAACGCCGATCTGGCATTGGCACGGGCCGGCGTGCTGCTATGAATGGCCGTTCATGCTGAGCGGTTAAACGGGGAAACGCGGATGGACGGCGCACGCGACGGCGACGCGCGCAGGGAACTCGTGCACGGGCTGACGAAGGCCTGCTCGCGCCATTTCGATCGCGCGGTGCGGATCGACGGGCTGTTCCGCCATTCCGGCGGCGCCTCGCGCCAGACCTGGGGCTTCGACGCGATCTTCGACGACGGCACGATCGAGAAGCTCGTGCTGCGTCGCGATCCGCCACGCGCCGCCGACGCGCCACCGCAGAGCTTCGAGAACAGCCTCGCGATCGATCGCGCCACCGAGTTCGCGGTGATGCGCGCCGCCGGCCTGCATGGTGTGCCCGCCCCCCAGATGCTGTTCATCGCCGAGCCCGCAGACGGAGTGGGCGACGGCTACGTGATGAAAAGCGTCGATGGCACGGCAATCGCGCGCGAGTTGCTGCGCGCGCCACGCTTCGAGCGGGCGCGCCAGCGCATCCCGGCACAGCTCGGCACGATCCTGGCGACATTGCATGCCGTGCCGCTTGCCGCGCTGCCACCGCTCAATGTCGGCACGGCCGAGTCGGTGATCGCCACCATGCGCCGCGCGCTCGACATCACCGGCGAGCCGCATCCGGTGTTCGAGCTAGCGCTCTCGTGGCTGGAACGGCGCATGCCGCCGGCGCCGGCGACGCCGGGATTCGTCCACGGCGATTTCCGCACCGGCAACTACCTCGCCGACGAGAACGGCATCACCGCGATCCTCGACTGGGAGATCGCGCATCTGGGCGATCCGCTGGAGGATCTAGGCTGGCTCTGCGTGAAATCCTGGCGCTTCGGCGCGGTCGACAAGCCGGCCGGCGGCTTCGGTTCGCGCGAGGAGTTGTGGGACGCCTACGAGGCGGCCGGTGGGGCGAAGATCAATCGCGACCATGCGCGCTGGTGGGAGATCCTCGGCACGGCGCGCTGGGGCGTGATCTGCATGACGCAGGCGTGGAAGCATCTCTCGGGCGCGGAGGAATCGATGGAGCTGGCCAGCATCGGACGGCGCGCCGTCGAGACCGAAGTCGATCTGCTCGAGCTGTTAAGCTGACCGTCATGGCACAGGATCGTCCCACCGCCCCCGAACTGCTCGATGCCATCTCCGGCTTCCTGCGCAACGAGGCGCTGCCGGCGCTCGAAGGCGTCGACGCACGATTGGCCTTCCAAGTGAAAGTAGCGCTGAACTCACTCGCCATCCTCGGCCGCGAATGGCAGCGCGGCCCCACAGCTGATGCTGCCGAGCTGCTGCGGCTGAAGGCGCTGCTGGGTCACGATGGCGATCTGCCGACGCTCAATGCCGAACTCTGCCGGCAATTGCGCGCGGGCGAACGCGATGAGCGCGACAAGGCGTTGATGGATCACTTGCGCGCGACGATCGCCGAGAAGATCGCCATCGCCAATCCGCGCTGGCGTTAGCTCGGCACCAGCTTGCGGCGCAGCATGCCGAACACCGCCAGGAGCGGCAGCGCGGCGATCAGCAACGCGGCGCCGGTGAAGAGCGGTGCCTCGGGCCGATGAAGCAGATCGGCCATCCAGCCGCCCAGCGCCGGCGTCACGGCGAAGCCGATATAGAGCCAGGTGAAGAATACGCCCAGGCCGGGACCGCGCGTCTGCGGCCGCAGCACCTGGCCGGGCATCGCCGAGATCAGGCCGGCCGGAATGCCGCCGATGAAACCGGCGATCACCAGCATGATGGCCGGGCTCGTAAATGGCGCGGCGATCAGCAGCGCAGCCCAGAGAATGGCGATGCCGGCGATGAGCGGATCGGGTCGTCGCAGGCGGCGCGTGAAGAGACCGCCGGCGAGCACGCCCAGCACGCTTGCCATCGTGGTGGCGCTGGCGAACAGGCCGGCGCTGTGGGACGACAGCCCGATGCTGGTGAGATAGACGGGCGTGAAGCCAGCCAGCACCATGTAGCAGCCGTTGTAGGTCGCCCAGATGATACCGGCGACGATCATCGCCGCCAGCTCACCGCGCGACAGCCGTGCCGAAAGCGCGTTGACACCGCGCGCGGCGCGGTCGTTGGCATGGCGGCGATAGGCCAGCGCCAACGCGAGGAAACCCAGTGCCGCGCCGATGGCGCTCGCGATGAATGCTGCGCGCCAGCTCACGGTCTGCGCGAGCCAGGGGAACAGCACCTGGCCCAGCGCCATGCCGACCGGGAAGCCGTTGAGCATCACCGAGAGGCCCAGCGGCAGGTCGCGGCCGGCGAACCAATCGGCGGTCATCTTGGTGGTCAGCACGCCCATCAGCAGCGCGCCCACACCGGCGATGATCTGCGCCGCGGCCAGCATGAAGAAGCCGTTGGCGAGTGAACCGGCGATCGCGCCGAGCATCATCAGCAACAGCCCGATCAGCGCCACGCGGCGGTCGCCAAAGCGCTGGCCGAGCAGGCCGGCCGGCACGGCGATGACGATGCCCGGCAGCATGAACAGGCCGATCAGCAGGCCGATATCGGCGAAGGAAAGGCCGAGCTCGCGGCTGAGCGTCGAGGCGGTCGACGGCACGGCCTGCAGATGCACGCCATAGGCGATGCGCGCCACCAGGATCCAGCACATCGCCTGCCATCGTTCCGACACACCACGCTCCCGAAGCTTCGGCCTGCGCCGAAGCATAGCCGGAAGGGAAGGCATATACTCGCGGACATTATTCGGTGGAGGCCGAAGCATGGTTACGACCAACCGATTGTCCGAAACCGCCGCCCTGATGGGCGATCCGGCGCGCGCCTCGATGCTGCTGGCGCTGATGGACGGCAAGCCGCGCCCGGCGACTGATCTTGCCGCCCAGGCGCATGTCACGCCGCAGACCACCAGCGGGCACCTGTCCAAGCTGGTCGCCGCAGGGCTGCTCGCCGTCGACCAGCAGGGGCGCCATCGCTACTACCGTCTCGCCGATCCCACGGTGGCCGAGGCGCTGGAGGCGGTGATGGCGGTCGCCGCACGCGCGGCTGAGACGCCCGCGAAACCGGCGCCGGCCAGCGCCGCTTGGCGGCGCGACTCGCGGCTGCGGCGCTGCCGCACCTGCTACGACCATCTTGCCGGCCAGGTCGGGATGTCGATCGCGGATTCTCTCTCGCGGAATGGTCACATCGAGGCAGCGCCGGGCAAGGACTGGCTGGTGACGGCGCGCGGCGAGTTCTTCTGCCGCAAGGTCGGCGTCGACATCGACGGCGCGCGCCGCGTCGCCGAAACCGGCCGGCGCCACTTCGCGCGCCAGTGCCTCGACTGGAGCGAGCGGCGCCCGCATATCGCCGGCGCGCTGGGTGCGGCGATCGCCGACCTGTTCTTCAGTCGCGGTTGGGCGCGGCGGCGCAGCGACGGCCGTGCCGTCGATCTCACACCGGCGGGCGAACGGGCGTTGGCAAAGGTGTTTCGCTCGGAGGTGACGGACGCCTAGGCCGGCGGGCTGTCGGCCGGGCGCGTCCTGTGCATCTGCCAGCTGCCCTCCGACGGGATCTTCACGATGCAGCTGGCGCGCAGGATCTTGGTGTCGCCAGCACTGAGCCAGATGTGGGAGAACAGCATCGAGCGAGTCTGTCGCATCAGCTCGAGTCGGCCCTCGACCCAGTCACCCTCGCGCGCCGGGGCGAGGAAGTCGAAGCTCATGCTCACCGTCGGCGCGAACTTGCCCTTGAGGCCGGCCACCGTCATCGCGCCCATGCCGCCGATCAGGTCGGCCACCGTCATCATCATGCCGCCATGGATCGTGCCGGCGGGATTGCACATGTAGGGTTGCACGCGCAGGCCCATGACGAAGGCGTCCGGCGTGCTCTTCTCGCCGCGGCGGAAGTAGAGCGGGCCGATATGGGTGTTGAAGTTGCGCCAGTCGTTGAAGCGCTGGAAGTCGATCAGCTTGAAGCCCTCGGGCGGATCGACGGGAATGGTGCGGAACTCGCCGCCGAAGCCGGGATGCGCCGGCGGCGCGGACTCTGCGATGCTCATGGATCCTCTTGATGTCAGTCCTTGCGGCGCGGGCTGAGCAGGGCGAAGACACCCTGGCCGGTCGCCAATGTGTGGCGCCGACAATAGAGGCGGGCCGTGACGTAGGCCACCTCGGCGTCGAAGCCGGTGCAATCGGCGGTGCCCTCGACCCAGTCATTGAGCCGGGTGTTGTTGAGATAGTCGAGCTGCAGCCGCAAGGTCACCGCGCGCCGCTTCGTCGCCAGCCACACCGCGCTGCCCATGGTGGTGTCGAGAAAGGCACTGAGCAGCCCGCCATGGATGATGCCCAGCGCGTTGAGGTGATGTGGCAGCACGCGAAAGCCGCGGATCAGCCGGCCGCCGTCATCGTACTTCTCGTACCAGGGCCCGTTATGCGTGGTGTAGCCGCCGCGGCCGGTGAGCTGCACGAAGCCCTCCGGCGGTGCGGCGGGCGGCGGCGCATGGCGCTCGCGGGCGGCATGATCTGGCGGTACGCTCATGTCCGCCGTTTAGCAGCTAGCATGACCATTTTCACCATCGGCCATTCCAACCATCCGATCGAGCGCTTCGTGGCCCTGCTGCAGCACGCCGGTGTGCACCTGCTGGCCGACGTGCGTTCGATGCCGTATTCGCGCCGCGTGCCGCAGTTCAACCGCGAGCGCCTGCGCGAGACGCTGAAGGCGGCCGGTGTCGACTACCGCCACTTCGGCGACGCGCTGGGCGGCAAGCCGCAGGGCGGTACACGCGACTACGGCGCGATGGCGAAGACGTCAGCTTTCGCCGCCGCACTCGACGCGGTCGTGACCGAGGCGTCGCGACAACCACTCGCGCTGATGTGCGCGGAGCGCGATCCCATGGATTGCCACCGCACGATCCTGGTATCGCGTCACCTCGCGACGCGCGGCGTCGAGATCGTGCATCTGCTCGCCGACGGCGACCGGGCGGCGCACGCGGATATCGAAGCCAAGCTGATCGCGTGGTATGAGCGCCGAGCCGGTCCGCTGCTGGTCGAACGCGATCTTGCGCGCCGGCTCGCCGCTGCCTATGACGAGCGCGGCGCGGCGATGACCGGCCGATGAGGTGACCCGATGCGCGAACCACAGGCTCTGATCAGCACCGAGGCGCTCGCGGCGCGATTGGGCGAAGCCGATTTGCGCGTCTTCGACTGCACGACCTATCTCGAAGCGCCGCCGCCTGGCGTAGATGAGCCCTATATCGCGGTTCCCGGCCGCAAGACGTTCGAGGAGGCGCATATCCCAGGCGCGGATTTCCTCGACCTGCAGGGCGAGTTTTCGCGCAACGATACGCGGCTGCGTTTCATGATGCCCGAGGTGGCTGAGCTCGAGGCGGCGTTTGGTCGGCATGGCGTCGATGCTGGCAAGCAACTCGTGCTCTACAGCATCGGCACCATGATGTGGGCGACCCGCTGCTGGTGGATGCTGCGCGCGCTTGGCCATCCCAAGGTCGCCGTGCTGGATGGCGGCTTCGACAAGTGGCGCGCCGAGGGCCGGCCGGTGGAGGGCGGAGTGCCCAAGGGCTATCCCGCCGCGACCTTCAAGGCCGCGCCGCGCGCCGGACTCTTTGTCGGTCGCGACGAGGTGCGTGCTGCCATCGGCAAGCCCGGTACGGTGACGATCAATGCGCTCGGCCCGCAATTCCATGCCGGGCTGACGCCCAGCCGCTACGGCCGGCCGGGGCGCGTGCCGGGCAGCGTCAATGTCTCGGCCGTCACCTTGATCGACCCGGCGACCAAGGGGTTCACCACGCTTCCGGACGCGCAGGCGAAGTTCACGTCGCAGGGCGTGACGCCGGATAAGAAGGTGATCGCCTATTGCGGCGGCGGTATCTCCGCGACGCTCGATCTCTTCATGCTCCATCAGCTCGGCTACAATGATCTGACGCTCTACGACGCCTCGATGGGCGAGTGGGCAAAGGATACGTCGCTGCCGATCGAGACGGACGCAAAGTAATGGCGCCGGTTCGCTACATCGACGCGATCACCCAGCGCTATGCCAGCCTCGGCTATGCGCCGTACCGCTGGTACGTCGCCGACGACAAGCCGTCTTTCGCACCGCTGAAGAAGCCGCTCTCGCAGTCGCGGCTCGGTGTCCTGACGACATCGGGCTGCTACGTCGCCGGGCAGGTCGCCTATCACTACAAGGACGATGCCTCGATCCGGCTGATCCCGATGGACACACCGGTCGATCGCCTGCGCTTTGCCCACATTACCGAGAACTATCTCGTCGATGCCCGGCGCGATCCCGAGTGTCTCGTGCCGTTGACTGCGCTGCGCGCGGTGCGCGATGAGGGCGTCGTAGGTGCGCTGGGCGACGCCGCGATCTCCTGCATGGGCGGCATCTACTCGCAGCGACGTGTGCGCGAGGAGCTGATCCCGCAGGTCGAGGGCACCTTCAAGCAACAGCAGGTTGACATCGCGCTGCTCGTGCCGATGTGACCTGTCTGCCACCAGACCGTGAGTCTGGCCGCCCGTCACCTCGAAGCCCTCGGCATCCCGACGCTCTGCCTCGGCAGCGCGCTCGACATCCTCGAAGCCGGCGCGCCTCCGCGTGCGGTCTTCGTCGACTATCCGCTCGGCCATAGCACCGGCAAGCCGTTTGACCGCGCCGACCAGGCGCGCGTGCTGCGGGCCGCTTTGAGCGCCTTCGAGACGATCAAGTCGCCCGGCACCATCGTGCACCTGTCATCGGATTGGCCCGACGACGGCTGGCGCGAGGCGGCCGGCTCGACGCGGGGCGACGACACCCGCATGCCGCGCGATACCACGCCGCAATATCAGACGGACGAGGACCGCCGGTTGGCTGAAGCATCCCTGATGCGATCGTGAGTATCCAGTCGTTGACTTTCTCGCCAATCCCGTCAGCTTTCTAACAGTCGCGCGTCCCGACGGAGGCGCGCCTTAGTTCCGCGGAGAATCGAATCGAGTAGTCGCGCGACCACATAGCCCATTCGGCCCAAAAAACCTCGGACAGGGAGGCTTCGTCATGACCGGCGAAAACAAAAAGGGTTCCGAACAGAGTAGGCGTGAGTTCCTCAGGACGACCACGGCCCTGGCAGGCGCGGCGATGGTCGGGTTGCCGGCGCACGAAGCAGCGGCGGGAAAGAAACATCCCAAGCGCGGCGGCACGATCCGCTTCGGCATGCGCGATGATTCGGTGGGCCTCGATACCCACCGCAACTTCATCTACTACGTCTCGCAGCCGATGGCCGGCTTGACCGGCGGCCTGCTCGACTTCAACGAGAAGATGGAGCCGGTTGCGGCGGTCGCCAAGGAGTGGGATGCCTCGGCCGACCTGAAGACCTGGACCTTCAAGCTGAAGTCCGGCGTCGAGTACCACAACGGCGAGACCATCGACGCCGAGTCGGTGAAGTGGAACATCGAGCGCATCCTCGATCCCAAGATCGGCCACTCCTTCAACCGCTCGGCGCTCACCGATGTCGAGCGAGTCACGGTCGACGACAAGCTCACCGTGCGCTTCCATCTCAGGGAGCCCAACGCCGCTTTCGACACCAACGTCATCTACTACCCGGTGAACCTGATCGCGCCGGGCTCGGCCGACAAGGCAGACACGCATCCGGTGAGCTGCGGGCCGTTCAAGTTCAAGTCGTGGAAGCGCTTCGACACCTGCGAGCTGGTGCGCTTCGAGAATTTCTACGAGACCGATTCCGAGGGCAACTCGCTGCCCTATCTCGACGGCATGATCGGCAAGCCGAAGAAGGAAGACCGCGTGCGGCTCACCGCGCTGCGCACCAACGAGGTCGACCTGATCGACAACATGGCCTACGCCGACGCGCCAAACTTCGAGAAGGAGCACGGCAAGTCGTTCAACACCTGGAAAGTATCGCAGCTCGGCACGGCGTTCATCGCCTTCAACCTCAAAAACGGACCGTTCTCTGCCAAGGACAATCCCGACGCGCACATGCTGCGCATGGCCGCGGCGCACGCCATCGACCATGAGGGCATCCACGAGGTGGTGTTCAACAAGCAGGGCCACATCGCCAAGGGCTTCTACGGCGAGGCCTCGCCGTGGCACGGCAAGGACATCACGCCGTGGCCTGCGTTCGATCCCGACAAGGCCAAGGCGCTGCGCAAGAAGGCCAAAGGCGGCGACGCCAAGCTACTGATCATCGCCAACGACAGCTTCCCCTACATGCAGCAATCGGGCGAGCTGGCGCACGCGATGCTCAAGGACGCGGGCTTCGACGTGACCTTCGAGATCCACCCGACGCCGGTGGTCCAGGACAAGTACAACAAGGGAACGTTCGACATCGACTCGTCGGCCAATTCCTACCGCATCGATCCCGACGGCTGGTTCTCGCGCTCGATCCTGTCGACGGCGCCGGAGACCATCCGCCGCCACGGCTACAAGAACGAGCAGGTCGACAAGCTGATCCTCGCCGCCAAGGTCGAGAAGGACAAGGCGAAGCGGCGGCAGATGTATGCCGACGTCGATACACTGGTGAACAAGGACCTACCGCTTATCTACACGTACTTCATACCGGGGCTGCAGGCCGGCACGAAGCGCATCCAGGGCTACAAGCCCGCCTTCACCGGACCGTTCAACTATGCCGGCGGCGGGTTGCGCACGGCCTGGATCGAGTAGCCCAGATGCTGGCCTACTTCATCCGACGCGTCTTCTACCTCGTGCCCGTGCTGCTGGTGCTGACGATGGTGGTCTTCACCTTCGTCGAGATGCTGCCCGGCAATATCATCGACACCCTGGTCGGCACCGAGGGCGTCAACGACCCCGAAGTGCGCAAGATCCTCGAGAAGGAGTATGGCCTCGATCAGCCGGTCTATGTCCGCTACGTCAAATGGCTGGGCCGCGCCGTCCAGTTCGACTTCGGCAAGTCGCTGGTGACGCGGCGGCCGGTCGCGGTCGAGCTGTTGCAGGGCATCCCGGCGACCATGTACCTGGCGATCGTCGGCATCTCGCTCTCGATGCTGATCGCGGTACCATTGGGCACCATCGCCGCGGTCAAGCGCAACACGCCGATCGACTACGCCGCGCAGGTGACGTCGCTGATCGGCATATCGATCCCGGAGTTCTGGTTCGCCATCCTCTGCGTGCTGTTCTTCGCACTGTATCTCGGCTGGCTGCCGTCCTCGGGCTTCGTCAGCCCGTTCGTCGATTTCTGGGGCAGCCTGAAATTCCTGATCCTGCCGGCGGCCGCCATCGGCTTCCGGCAGGCCGCCTACACCACGCGGCTGACGCGCTCGAGCATGCTCGACGAGATGAACAAGGAGTATGTCGACACGGCGCGCTCGCTGGGTCTTGCCGAACGCAAGGTGATCTTCAAGTATACGCTGCGCAACGCGATGATCCCTACCATCACCATCTCCGGCCTGCAGCTCGCCAACCTGCTGGGCGGCACCGTGGTGCTGGAGACGATCTTCGCCTGGCCCGGTATCGGCCGGGCGATCTACGAGGCGATCATCCAGCGTGACTATCCGCTGATCCAGGCCGGCGTGCTGGTTCTGGGCGTGATCGTCGTGTCGATGAACCTGCTGGTCGACATGACCTACAGGCTGCTCAATCCGCGCGTGAAGTTCGCATAGGAGGCGACGGATGACCGAACTGCCCGCCTCCAAGCTTGCCGTCTTCGCCGATCTGCCGGCGCTGCCCGGACGCCGCAAGCGTCTGGTCGCCGGTGTCTCGCGCGCCTGGTACGAGCTGCGCAAGAGCCGCACCGCCTTCATCGGCTTCTGGATGCTGGTGGTGCTGTTCTCCGCCTGCATCGCCACGCCATGGATCGCCACACACGATCCGATCAAGCAGAGCTACCGCGAGCGTCTCGCGCCGCCCAGCGAGAAGCACTTTCTCGGCACCGACCGCATGGGCCGCGACATCTACTCGCGCCTGCTGTGGGGCGGGCGTCGGCTGGTGACCATCGCGCTTCTCGCGGTGACCTTCGGCCTGTCGTTGGGCATCCCCTACGGCGTGCTGTCGGGCTATTTCGGCGGCAAGGTCGACACCGTTGCGATGCGTGTCGTCGATGGATTGTTGGCCTTTCCCGGATTGCTGCTCTACCTGCTGATCGTGACTCTGGCGCGCGAATGGAAGCTGGAGGGCATCTACAACGACCTGATCCTGGTCTTCGCCTTGGGCTTCGCCTTCACCCCTGAGGTGGCGCGATTGTCGCGCGGTACGACCTTGGCGGAGAAGCAGAAGGAATATGTCGAGGCTTCGCGCGCGATTGGTGACGGCAGCTTCAGCATCGCGCTCAAGCAGATCCTGCCCAACATCATCTCGCCGCTGATCGTCAACGCCACGGTGAGGCTGGGCTACGTGATCCTGATCATCGCGGCGCTGTCGTTCCTCGGCCTGGGCACACCGCCGCCGACGCCGGACTGGGGTTCCGACCTCAGCGCCGCGCGCGACTACATGGAGACCGCGCCGCTGATCGCCGCCTTCCCGGGCATCGCGATCTGTTACACCGTGCTTGCCTTCAACCTGTTCGGCGATGGCCTGCGCGATATCCTCGATCCGCGATTGGCGGAGCGCTGATCAGAGATTGTGGCAGGCGACCTGGCGGCCGTCGCCAACATCGACCAGTGGCGGCGTCTGCTCAGCGCAGATCTTGATCTGCCGCGGGCAGCGGCCACACAGGCGGCAGCCCGGCGGCGGGTCGATCGGCGTCGAGACCTCGCCCTGCAAGGTGAGCTTCGGCGGTGGCTTGTCCGGATCAGCTTCGGGCACCGCGGCGAGCAGCGCCTTGGTGTAGGGATGCAGTGGGTTGGCGAAGAGCAGCGCTGCCGGTCCGGTCTCGACGATCTTGCCGACATACATCACGGCGACGCGATCGCTGATGTGGCGGATGACGCTGAGATCATGGGCGATGAACAGGTAGGTCAGCCCGAGCTCTTCCTGCAGGTCGCGGAACAGGTTGAGGATCTGCGCCTGGATCGACACGTCGAGCGCCGAGACCGGCTCGTCGCCGATCACCAGATCAGGGTCGACCGATAGCGCGCGGGCGATGGCGATGCGCTGGCGCTGGCCGCCGGAGAATTCGTGCGGGTACCGGTCGATATGCTCGACGCCCAGCCCGACGCGCCGCAGCAGCTCCAGCACGCGGCCGCGCTTCTCGGCCCAGCTCTTGGCCAGGCCGTGGATCTCCATGGGCCGGCTGAGGATGTGCATGATCGTCTTGCGCGGGTTGAGCGAGGAGTAGGGGTCCTGGAAGACCAGCTGGATCTCCTTGCGCGTCTCCTTCAGGCGCGATGAGGAGAACGCCAGCAGATCCTCGCCGCGCAGCTTGACCTCGCCCGACGTGGGCTCGATCAGCCGCGTCACCAACCGCGCCGTGGTCGACTTGCCGCAGCCGCTTTCGCCCACCAGCCCTAGCGTCTCGCCGCGCCGGATATGGAAGTCGATGCCGTCGACCGCCTTCAGTAGCTGAGGCTTCTCGCCCGCCAGCCGCGAGTAGATGTCGGCGTTCAGGGGGAAATGCTTGGTCAGCCCCTGAACCTCGAGCA
>JAFAZJ010000178.1 GCA_019239835.1 Alphaproteobacteria bacterium
GTTCCATACGCCGCTGAAGCCGCTCGACCATCCCACGCCGTCGGGCGACCGTTCGATGGCGCGGGCGCTGGCCGGCATCCTGCGCCGCCTGGGCCACGAGGTGATCGTTATCGACCACTACGATCCCGGACGCCGCGGCCTGGTCGGGCCGGATCGTCTGTCGGAGGAACGCGACCGCCAGCGCGCGCGCCTGCCCGAGCTGATCGCATTGCGCCCCGATCTGTGGTTCACCTATCACCTCTGGTACAAACGGCCCGACTGGCTCGGCCCGGCCGTCAGTGCAGCGCTGAAGATCCCCTACGCCGTCGCTGAGGCGTCATACGCGCCCAAGCGTGCTGGCGGTCCCTGGGACCTCGGCCATCGTGCAGTCGGTGACGCGCTCCGTGCCGCCGATCTCGTGCTGACGCTTAACCCCGACGATTCGGCGATGATCGCGCCGCTGCTGCGCGCGTCCGAAATCGCCGTGACGATCCCACCGTTCCTCGATGCAGCACCGTTCCGTGCCGCGCGCCGAGCACCGCAGGCGGGCACGCCGATGCTGCTCGCCGTCGGCATGATGCGGCCGGGCGACAAGCTTGCGTCCTATCGCCTGCTGGCCGACGCCCTGCAGCGTGTGCGCGATCTCGATTGGCGATTGACGATCGTCGGCGACGGTGAGGCGCGCGCCGATGTCGAAGCCGCGTTCGCGCCGCTATCCGATCGCGTCACCTGCCGCGGCGCAGTCGATGCGGTGGGCCTGCCGGCGATCTACGCCTCGGCCGATCTTTTGGTGTGGCCGGCGATCAACGAGGCCTACGGCATCGCATTGCTGGAAGCGCAGGCAACGGGCTTGCCCATCGTCGCCGGCCGCACACGCGGTGTGCCGGCTGTTGTCGGCGAGGGCGAATCGGGATTGCTGCCGACATTGGGCGACGCGCCGGCGTTCGCCGACGCGGTGCGTGCGTTGCTGGTCGATCCCGCGCGTCGAGCCGCGCTGGCCGCCGGTGCGCGGGCGCGCATCGATCGCGACCACGATCTGCCAGCCGCCGAGGCACGCATTGGCGCGGCATTGAAGTCGATGCTGGCACGTCGCGCGACGGAGGCGGCGGCGTGAGTGTGCGAATCGCCTTCCTGCGCCACGGGCCAACCGCATGGAACGACGAGGGCCGGCTGCAGGGCATGACCGACGTGCCGCTCTCGCCACGCGGCCGCGCGCTGGTCGCGACATGGCGTGTACCGTTCCAGGGCTGGCGCTGGGCGTGCAGCCCGCTCGCGCGCGCGCGCGAGACCGCTGCACTTGTCGGCGCACCGCCCTCGCTCACCATCGAGCCTGCGCTACGCGAGATGGCCTATGGACGGTGGGAGGGGCAGACCCTGGCCGATCTGCGGACGCGCGAGCCCGAGGTCATGCGTGACGCCGAGACGCGTGGCCTCGACATGGCGCCGCCGGAGGGCGAGTCGCCGCGCCAGGTGATGGATCGTTTGCGGCCGTGGATCGCGGCGCAGGGTGAGAATGTCGTCGCGGTCTCGCACAAAGGCGTGATCCGCGTCGTGCTGGCGATGGCGACGGGCTGGGACATGAAGAGCCGGCAGCCGGTGAAGCTCGACTGGAACCGGCTGCACGTCTTCGCCGCATCGACCGATGGCACGCTGGTCGTCGACAGCCTCAATACGCCGCTGCAGTCGGAGATCGCGGCATGAGCGCGCGGCTGATGTTTCATGTGCAACATCTGCTAGGCATCGGCCATCTGCGCCGTGCCGCGACGCTGTCGCGTCATTTCGCGGTCGCGGGCTATGACACGGTGCTGACCTCCGGTGGCGCGCCGGTGCCCGGCTTGGATATCGGCGGCGCGCGGTTGGTGCAGCTGCCACCAGTGCGTGCCACGGACAAGCTGTTCAAGGTTCTGGTCGACGACAACGACGCGGTGATCGACGATGCCTTCAAGGCGCGACGTGCCGAGATGCTGGTCGACGCTTTGCGCCAGCAGAAGCCCGACATTTTGTTCATCGAGCTGTTTCCATTTGGCCGTCGGCAATTGCGCTTCGAGCTGATGCCGCTGGTCAAGGCGGCGAAAGCTCTGCCCAAGCCACCACGCATCGTCTCGTCAGTGCGCGACATCCTCGTGCAATCGCCCAAACCTGAGCGCGTTGCCGAAATGGTCGAACTGTTCGAGCGCTATTTCGACGATGTGCTGGTGCACGGCGATCCAGCATTCATTCCATTCGCCCGCACCTTTCCGGAGCACGCGCGACTGGCCGACCGTATGCATCACACCGGTTACGTGATCGACGGCCTGCCGAAGCCGGGCCAAACCTCCGACGTTGGGCGCGGTGAGGTACTCGTCTCTGCCGGCGGCGGCGCTGTCGGCGCGCCGTTGATGATGGCGGCGCTGGATGCACGCGCACAGAGCAAGGTGCGCGATCTGACGTGGCGCTTCCTCTGCGGGCACGGAATGCCGGAGGAGAATTTCAGCGCCTTGCGCGCGCATGCGGCGCGTCTTGACCCCAAAGGCATCGTCGTCGAGCGGGCGCGCAGCGACTTCACCACCATGCTGGCCAATTGCGTGCTGTCGATCTCGCAGGGCGGCTACAACACCGTGATCGAAACCTTGTCGGTCGCCGACCGCGCGGTGATCGCACCCTACGCCGGCGGCCTCGAGACCGAGCAGGCGTTCCGCGCCGACCTGCTCGCCGAACGCGGCGTCTTCCAGGTGGTGGCCGAGGATACGTTGTCGCCGCAGACCCTGGCCGCCGGAGTCGATCGTGCGCTCGACGGACCCTCGATCCGCACCTTCCCACGCATCGACGCCGATGGTGTCGCCAAAACGCTGAGCCTCGTTCGGGGATGGCTGCGCGCATGAGCGCCTGGCAGGAGCTCGACGATGAGCTGGCGCGCTGGGCCGATCTCGGTCGGATCGCCACGTTGTGGTGGCGCGACGACGATGCGATCGATGCCACGGTTGAGCTCGATCGCCTGCTGGCGGTGCGCAGGCGCTATGACGTCGGGCTGGCGTTGGCGGTCATTCCCGAACGGGCAACCGATGGGCTATCGGCGCGTCTTGCTGAAGACGGTGCCGCGGCGGCGCTGCAGCACGGCTACGCACACCAGAACCATGCCGGCGGTGGCGAGAAGAAGATCGAGCTGGGGCCACACCGCCCGGCGATGATGGTACTGGGCGAGCTGGGTACCGGCTGGCTGGCGATGGAGCGCCTGTTCGGAACCCGCGCGCTGCCTGTGATGGTCCCGCCGTGGAATCGCATCGCGCCGGCGCTGGTGCCGACCTTGCCGGAGATCGGTTTGCGCGGCCTGTCGACCTTCGGTCCGCGCAAGCGTGTCGAGCCGGTGCGCGGGCTGCGGCAGGTCAACACCCATGTCGATCCGATCGATTGGCATGGCGGTCGCGGCTTCGTTGGTGAACAGGCGGCCATCACGAGTCTGACACGATCTCTTGCGATTCGTCGCCAAGCCGGGGTCGAGTCCGGTATGAGAGAGGAACCAACGGGTTTGTTGACGCACCACCTCGTGCAGGATGAGGCGGTTTGGGCGTTCATCGACCAGCTGTTTGCGCGATTGCGCGCTCACTCCGGGGTCCGCATACTCGCGCCGCAAGAGGTCTTTGGGCTGTCATGACAGGGCGGTATCGCTATCGATCGAAGGACTTGCTTGGCGATTATGCGCGGGCCGCGGCCGGCGCGTTGATCTGCCTGGCGCCGGTGGTCTTCGTCGGCAGCAATGGCGTGACCCTGGCGCTGGCGGCCATCGGTTTGTTGTTCGTGGTCTTCGGCCTGCGCACCGCGTTGCGGCACGCGACGGAGATCGTGACCGACGATCAGGGCATCGCCGCCGTGGGCCCCCTGTCGCGGCGCATCGAATGGAAGGCGGTCCAGCGCGTGAAGCTCTCCTATTACGCCACGCGCCGCGACCGTCAGGGCGGCTGGATGCATATGATGCTCGGCGGCCAGGGCGGCACGATCCGCATCGATTCGGCGCTCGAGGGCTTCGACGACATCGCCCGTCGCGCCGGCCGCGTGGCGATCCAGAACGGCGCCGAGCTCAGCGACACCACCCGGGCCAATTTCGCCGCCCTGGACATCGTGCTGCCCGAGGCCGTGGCGACGGATCGCGCGACATGACCGATCTGTTGCGCGTCCGCGATCTGAAGATCAATTTCCGCGTCCATGACGGCACGCTGCGCGCGGTCGATGGCGTGTCGTTCTCGGTCAAGCCCGGCGGCACGGTGGCGCTGGTCGGCGAATCCGGCTCGGGCAAGTCGGTCTGCGCCCAGGCGATCATGGGCCTGCTGCCCAAGGTGGCGACCATCGCCGGCGGGTCGATCGAGTTCATCGATCCGGCCGTGGTCGATGCCCAGCCGATCGACATCGCGCGGCTCGACCGCAACGGCAAGGAGATGCGCGCGATCCGTGGCGGGCGCATATCCATCATCTTCCAGGAGCCGATGACCTCGCTCTCCGCCCTGCACACCGTAGGCGACCAGATCGGCGAGGCTGTAAAGCTGCATGGCGGGGCGCTCTCGGAGATCGACACCCTGGGCCAGCAGATCGGCGAGGTCGCCGAGCGGGTGCAGGCGCGCGCCGGCCGCAAGATGAGCACCAAGGAGGCGCTTGAGCTCACCCAGGAGATGCTGGAGCTGGTCGGCTTCCCTGACCCAAAGCGCGCGATGCGCACCTATCCCTTCGAGCTCTCGGGCGGCCTGCGCCAGCGCGCCATGATCGCCATGGCGCTGGTCTGCCGCCCGGCGCTCTTGATCGCCGACGAGCCGACCACGGCGCTCGACGTCACCATCCAGGCGCAGATCCTGAAGCTGATGAAGGATTTGCAGGAAAAGCTCGGTATGGCGATGCTGATGATCACCCACGACCTGGGTGTCGTCGCCAACATGGCCGACGAGGTCGTGGTGATGTACCGCGGCAAGGTGGTGGAGAGCGGCGCCAGCGAGGACATCTTCCGCCACGCCGAGCATCCCTACCTGAAGGCGCTGCTGCACGCCGTGCCGCGCTTCGGCATGGCCGACGAGGAGCGGCTGGTGCCGATCCGCGAGATCCAGAGCCAGACAGGCCATCTGCTGGCCGCCAAGGCGCCGGTCGAGAAGACCGGCGACTTCGATCCCGACGCACCGATCCTCTCGGTGCGTCACATCCACAAGACCTACGCCATCCGCAAGGCGGAGGGCTTCGTCGACTCGATGCTCGGCCGCGGTCCGGCGCGCATCGTGCACGCGGTCAACGACGTCAGCTTCGACGTGCAGCGCGGTGAATGCCTCGGCCTGGTGGGCGAGAGCGGTTGCGGCAAGACCACGCTCAGCAAGATCCTGATGCGCGCCATCAGCGCCGATCCCGTCATGGCCAGCAAGGGCGGCGGCATCGTCTTCGACGATCACGGCCGCAAGGTCGACGTCATGGCGCTGAGCGGTTCGGAGCTGGTGGGATTCCGCCGCAAGCTGCAGTTCATCTTCCAGGACCCGTTCGGCTCGCTCAACCCGCGCATGACGGTATTCGACATCATCAGCGAGCCGCTGGTGATCCATCAGGTCGGCGATGCCGAGCATCGTCGCGAGATGGTGGGTGAGCTGATGGAGCTGGTCGGGCTCGACCGCCGCCACCTCAACCGCTACCCGCATTCCTTCTCCGGCGGCCAGCGCCAGCGCATCGGCATCGCGCGATCTCTGGCGCTGCGGCCCGACATGGTGATCTGCGACGAGCCGGTTTCGGCGCTCGACGTATCGATCCAGGCGCAGATCCTCAACCTGCTGAAGGATCTGCAGGACAGGCTGGGCCTGACCTACATGTTCATCAGCCACAACCTGGCGGTGGTCGATTACATTGCCGACCGCATCGCCGTGATGTGCGCCGGACGGCTGGTCGAGCTGGCGCCGGGCCGCGAGCTGTTCCGCAATCCCGTGCATCCCTACACCAAGGCGCTGCTGGCGGCGGTGCCCGAGCCCGATCCGTCCAAGCGGCTGGACCTCGGCGCGCTGATGGAAGGCAAGGCTTCGATCCCGTCGGAATGGCCTGCCCCGTTCACCGAGAGCGAGGCGACACCGCTGGATTGGATCGACCTCGGCAACAGCCATTTTGTGCGCGCAGGCGCCGGGCTGCTCGGACGTCCCTCGGAGAGGGCGGCATGATGAAGCGCTGGGTGATCGCCGTGATCTGTGCGGTCCTGTGGGCCGGCACAGGCATGGCACAGCCGGCGCCGAAGGAAACCGCGCTGTTCGCCGACAAGGTGAAGGCGGGACAGATGCCGCCGGTCGAGCAGCGCCTGCCGCAATCGCCCCTGGTCGTGACCGAGTTCGCCGGCAAGGACGGCCCCGGCAAGCAGGGCGGCGAGATCACCATGCTGATGGCCACGCCGCGCGACGTGCGCATGATGGTGGTCTACGGCTACAGCCGGCTGGTGGGCTTCAACCACAAGTTCGAGCTCAAGCCCGACATCCTCGAGAGCGTCAACGTCGAGCAGGGGCGGATCTTCACCCTGAAGCTGCGGCCGGGACACAAATGGTCCGACGGCGAGCCGTTCACGACGGAGGACTTCCGTTACTTCTGGGAGGACGTCGCCAACAATGAGGACCTGTCGCCGGTGGGCCCGCCGATCGAGATGATGGTCGACGGCAAGCCGCCGAAGATCGACATCATCGACGCCACGACCATCAGATACACTTGGGATCAGCCCAATCCCGGCTTCCTGGAGGCCCTTGCCCGACCCTCGCCGCTGTTCATCTTCCGGCCGGCGCACTACCTCAAGAAGTTCCACAAGAAGTACGCCGATCCGGCATTCCTCGATAAGGTGCTCAAGGAGTCCGGCCCGCGCGGCTGGGCGCCGCTGCACAATCGCCTCGACGACATGTACCGCAACGAGAACCCGGACCTGCCGACGCTCGAGTCGTTCGTGCTGAAGACGAAGCCGCCGTCGCAGCGTTTCGTCTTCGAGCGCAATCCGTACTATCACCGCGTCGACAGCCAGGGCACGCAACTGCCCTATCTCGATCGCATCGTGATGAACATCGCCAGCGCCCAGCTGATCTCGCTGAAGGCCGGCTCCGGCGAAAGCGACCTGCAGGCGCGCTACCTCAAATTCTCGGACTACACGTTCCTGCGCAAGGGCGCGAAGCAATTCGGCTTCGAGGTGAAGCTGTGGGACACGGCTTTGGGCAGCAACATCGCCATCTTCCCGAATCTTACCGTCAAGGATCCGGTGTATCGCGCACTGTTTCGGGAGGCCAATTTCCGGCGCGCGCTGTCGATGGCAATCGATCGCGAGGAGATCAACGAGCTGCTCTATATCGGCCTGGCGCAGCCCTCGCAGAACACGGTGCGCCCGCAATCGCCGCTCTATCGTCCCGAATACGCGAGCAAGTGGGCCAATTTCGACATCAAGGAGGCCAACCGGCTGCTCGACAAGATCGAGTTCAAGTGGGCCGACGGCAAGACGGGTACGATCCGCAAGCGCGACGAGCTAGGCATCCGCCTCTTGCCCGATGGCAGGCCGCTGCACATCCTGCTGGAGACGGACGGGCAAGTGAGCGAGGAGGCCGACGTGCTGCAGCTGGTTGCCGACACCTGGAAGCAGGTCGGTATCAAGCTGTACGTGCGGGCCCGCGATCGCCAGGATCTCCGCGCCCGGCTCTATGCCGGCGAGACGCAGATGACGGTCGACAATGGATGGGAGAATGGCCTTGCCAGCGCCACGTCCAACCCGGCCGACCTCGCCTGTCTGACCCAGACCACGAGGTGGTGCTCGGCCTGGGGGCAATACCGCGACACCTATGGCAAGTCGGGCGAACCGGTCGACTTGCCGAGCGTCCAGCACATGAATGAGCTGGCTGAGAAGTGGGAGAAATCTTCCGATCCCAAGGAGCAGGAAAAGATCTGGCACGAGCTGCTGCAGGCGCATGCCGATCTGGTGTTCACGATCGGCATCGTGTCGGGCGTTCAGCAGCCGGTGGTGAGGAGTCCGCGTCTGCGCAACGTGCCGGACAAGGGCATCTACAACTGGATCCCCACGTCGCACTTCGGGGCCTACCGGCTCGACTCGTTCTGGCTGGATGGCGCGCGATGACCAGCCCGCCACGCTTCGCGATCCACGACATGCGCAGCATCGACGCCGCACGGCGTCGGCGCTCGCGGCACTGGGATTTCCGCTTCGTCATGGCCGTGCTGCTGCTCTACGGCTGCCTTGGCGTAGCGTTCTTCGCCGTCGAATGGATGCACACTGTGCCCGACAACAAGCCGCCTACCGCTCAGGAGCTGAGGGACTGGAGCACGGCGCGCGGCCTGCATCCGGTCGTGCGCCCGCTCGCGCTCGAGCCGCCGGGCAGTGGTCCGGCGGAGGGGCGCTGAAACATGCTGTCCTACATCGTCAAGCGTTTCCTGATCATGATCCCGACGCTGCTCATCATCAGCGCGCTGGTCTACTTCATCATCAACCTGCCGCCGGGCGATTGCGTCACGACGATCATCGACGAGCTGATGGCGCGCGGCGATCCCAACGCAACGCGCAAGGCCGAGCAGATTCGCCACCTCTATGGCCTCGACCAGCCGGTGTGGATGCAATATCTGCACTGGGTCAAGGGCATCTTCTCGTGGGATTTCGGCCTGTCGTGCCAGGACCAGATCCCGGTATCGAAGCTGATCGGCGACCGCATGCTGCTGACCATCATGATGGAAAGCGCGACCATCGCCTTCATCTGGATCGTCTCTTTCGTCATCGGCGTCTATGCCGCCACGCATCAATATCGCCCGGGCGACTACCTGGCCTCGTTCATCGGCTTCATCGGCCTGGCGACGCCGAACTTCCTGCTGGCGCTGGTGCTGCTGTACATCGGCAAGGTCTATTTCGGCGTCTCCGTCGGCGGCCTGATGGATCCGCAGTATCTCGATCAGCCATGGAACTGGGCAAAGTTCCGCTCGGTTCTCGAGCATCTGCTGATTCCCGTCATCGTCATCGGCACCGCCGGGACCGCCGGCATGATCCGCCGCCTGCGCGCCAACCTGCTCGACGAGCTGCAGAAGCAATACGTGGTCACCGGCCGCGCCAAGGGCCTGCCGCCGATGCGGCTGCTGATCAAGTATCCGCTGCGCCACGCGCTCAACCCGTTCATCGCCGATATCGGCCACATCCTGCCCGAGGTGATCTCGGGCTCGGTGATCGTCTCGGTGGTGCTGTCGTTGCCGACAACCGGGCCGATGCTGCTGGAGGCGCTGAAGAGCCAGGACGTGAACCTCGCCGCGACCTTCCTGCTGTTCGTCGCCGTGCTGACCGTGATCGGCACCCTGATCTCCGACCTCCTGCTGGCCGCGCTCGATCCGCGCATCCGCCTGCAGGGCGGCGCGACGCGTTGAGGTCGCCAGGATGACCGACGCGCCCGCGCCCAAGCCGCCGCACTTCGTCTCCAAGGAGCCATGGGATCCGTACGTCGCCGACCGGCTGACGGCGGAGCAGGAACGCTTCTACATGGCCAACCAGTGGCAGCTGATGTGGTGGCGCCTGCGCCGCCACAAGCCGGCTGTCGTCTGCGGCTTCTTCCTGCTGTTCATGTATCTCACGGTCCTGATCAGCGAGCTGATCGCGCCCTACGACCTGCAGACGCGCCACACCAAGAGCATCTTCGCGCCGCCGCAGGGCATTCATCTGTTCCACGAAGGCAGTTTCGTCGGACCGTTCGTCTACGGCTACAGGATGGAGCGCGACCTCGACACGCTGCAGCGAATCTATATCGAGGACACGACTCAGGTGCAGAAGCTGCGCTTCTTCTGCCTCGGCGAAGAGTACGAATTCTGGGGCTTGATCCCCGGCCGCTTCCATTTCGTCTGCCCGGCGCAGGGCGGCACCTTCTTCCTGCTTGGCACCGACCGGCTCGGGCGCGACATGTTCAGCCGCATCGTCTACGCGGCGCGCATCTCGCTCACCGTCGGCCTGTTCGGCGTCACGATGAGCTTCGTGCTGGGCCTCGTGATCGGCGGCATCGCCGGTTACTACGGCGGCTGGATCGACAACGTGATTCAGCGCGTCATCGAGATCATCAAGAGCTTCCCGCATCTGCCGTTGTGGCTGGCGCTTTCAGCCGCGCTGCCGGTCTCGTGGTCGCCGCTGCTGGTCTATTTCGGCATCACCATCATCCTGGCGCTGCTCGACTGGCCCGGCCTGGCGCGCGCCGTACGCTCGAAGCTTCTGAGCCTGCGCGAGGAGGATTTCGCCACCGCCGCGCTGCTGATGGGCGCCAGTCCGAAACGCATCATCGGCCGGCACCTGCTGCCCAGCTTCATGAGCCATCTGATCGCCTCGGCGACGCTCAGCATTCCCTCGATGATCCTCGCCGAGACGGCGCTGTCCTTCCTCGGCCTGGGCCTACGGCCGCCGCTGGTGTCGTGGGGCGTGCTGCTCAACGACGCTACGGACATCAACGTGGTGGCGGTGAACTGGTGGCTGATGCTGCCGGTGGTGCCGGTGATCCTGGTGATCCTTTCCTTCCAGTTCTTCGGCGATGGCCTGCGCGACGCGGCGGATCCCTACCAGTAATCACCTGACTTTTTCGCTGACGCATCCGTCAGATTTTCCGACGCAGGATCGGAAAATGCGTTGTGCGGTATCGACGCAAGGCGCGGTCAGTCCTGCGTCAGAGACCTCATGCTATGCGCTCAGTGTCGCCAAACAAACCGAGTGCGGACAACCGCACCCCGGCATCCGACAGGGGGGATTGGGGTGGACAGACTTCTATCGAAGGACTTCTGGTCCGGGCTGATGTTCGCCGGGTTCGGCGTGCTTGCCCTTGCCCTTGGCAGCAACCTCGCGGTGGGTACGGCGGTGCGCATGGGGCCCGGCTACGTGCCCCGCATGCTGAGCTACATCCTGATCGCGTTGGGCCTTGTCATTCTCGTGCGCGCGATCATCGCGCCCGGCGACTCGATCGAGCGCCTGCGCTGGAAGCCGATCACCATGATCACCATCGGCGTGGTCGCCTTCGCGCTGCTGTTCGAAAGCGCAGGTATGGCGCCGGCCCTGATTGCGCTGGTCTTTCTTTCGGCGCTGGGCGGCGAGGAATTCAAGGTGGTCGAGACCGTCCTGTCCTGCGTCGCGCTCATTGCGCTGTGCGTCGTCATCTTCAAGCTCGGTCTGCAAATGAACATCTACGTCATTCAGGGAGTGTGGTGACATGGACATCCTCGGCCATGTCATGATGGGTTTCGGGATCGCGCTGACGTTCCAGAACCTGCTGTACTGCCTGATCGGTTGCATGGTCGGCACCTTGATCGGCGTGCTGCCCGGCATCGGCCCGGTTGCCACCATCGCCATGCTGCTGCCGCTGACCTTCAAGCTGCCGCCGACCTCGGCGCTGATCATGCTCGCCGGCATCTACTACGGTGCGCAGTACGGCGGCTCGACCACGTCGATCCTGGTGAACCTGCCCGGCGAGGCCTCGTCGGTGGTGACCACGCTCGACGGCTACCAGATGGCGCGGCGCGGGCGCGCCGGCGCGGCGCTATCCGTCTCGGCATTGGGCTCGTTCTTCGCCGGCACGGTGGGCACCTTGCTGATCGTGCTGTTCGCGCCCGCATTGACGGCAATGGCGCAGAAATTCGGCCCTGCCGAATATTGCTCGCTGATGGCCCTGGGCCTGGTCGCCGCCGTCGTGCTGGCCAGCGGCTCGGTGATCAAGGCGATCGCCATGGTCTTCCTCGGCCTGCTGTTCGGACTGGTCGGCACCGACGTCAATACGGGCGCGCAGCGTTACACCTTCAACGTGCCCGAGCTCAGCGACGGCATCGACTTCGCGCCGATCGCCATGGGCCTGTTCGGCATCGCCGAGATCATCGGCAACCTCGAGAAGCGCATGAACATGCGCGACGGCGCTGCCAGGGTCGGCAGCCTCCTGCTGTCGTTCCAGGACTTCAAGCGCTCGATCTGGCCGGTGATCCGCGGCACGGCGCTGGGCTCGGTGCTGGGTGTGCTGCCCGGCGGCGGCCCGACCTTGGCGGCGTTCTCGGCCTATACGCTGGAGAAGAAGTTCTCGGCCGCGACTGCGGCGAAGTATGGCGATGCCTTCGGCAAGGGCGCCATCGAGGGCGTGGCCTCGCCGGAAGCAGCCAACAACGCCGCGGCGCAGACCTCGTTCATCCCGATGCTGACGCTCGGCATTCCATCCAACGCCGTGATGGCGCTGATGGTCGGCGCGATGATCATCCAGGGCATCCAGCCCGGCCCCGAGGTGATGACCAAGAAGCCCGACCTCTTCTGGGGCATGATCGCCTCGATGTGGGTCGGCAACCTGATGCTGGTGATCATCAACCTGCCGATGATCGGCATGTGGGTGAAGCTGCTGACGGTGCCCTACCGCTTCCTCTACCCGGCGATCCTGCTTTTCTGCGCCATCGGTGCTTACTCGCTGCAGAACTCGATCTTCCACGTCGAGCAGGTCGCGATGTTTGGCGTGCTGGGCTACATCTTCATGAAGCTCGGTTGCGAGGGCGCGCCGTTCCTGCTCGGCCTCGTGCTCGGCCCGCAGATGGAAGAGTATTTCCGCCGCGCCATGCTGCTGTCGCGCGGCGATCCCAGCGTCTTCGTCACCCGCCCGATCAGCGCCGGCCTGCTGATCGTCACCGCGTTCCTGCTGCTGCTCATGGCACTGCCCAACCTGCGCAAGAAGCGCGAAGAGGCGTTCCAAGAGGAGGGCTAATGCCTTCCCTTCTCCCCGCGCAGGCGGGGAGAAGGTGCCGAGCGTTAGCGAGGCGGATGAGGGGCTTACCGGCCTCTCATCCGCCTCGGTGCTTTTTGCAATACCGTGAAGCCCCTCATCCGCCCTTCGGGCACCTTCTCCCCGCATCCGCGAGGAGAAGGAGGCTTGATCACAACCCCGGCCCATGCGTGATTCAGGGCTGACATGGTCGATCTTCTCATCACCGTCGCGCTGATCGCGCTGAATGGCGTGTTCGCGCTGTCTGAGCTGTCGGTGATTTCCTCGCGGCGCGGCCGTCTGAAAGCCCTGGCCGACGCCGGCAACCGCGGCGCGCGTATCGCGCTGGATCTGGCCGAGAATCCAGGCCGCTTCCTGTCGACGGTGCAGATCGGCATCACCCTGGTCGGCATCCTGGCCGGCGCCTTCTCCGGCGCGACCCTGGGCGGCGCGCTCACCGAGCTCCTGGTGGCGCACGGCGTGCCGCATTCCTGGGCCGATCCCCTCGGCTTCGGTGGCGTCGTCGCCGTCGTAACCTACCTCTCCGTCGTGATCGGCGAGCTGGTGCCCAAGCAGCTGGCGCTACGCTCGCCCGAGCGCATCGCTGTCGTCGTCGCCGGTCCGCTGGCCATGCTCTCGCGGATCGCCACGCCGCTCGCCGCCGTGCTCAACCTGTCGTCGTCGGTGGTGTTGCGGGTCTTCGGCAAGGCCAACGACGAGGACAAGCGCATCACCGAGGACGAGATCCGCGCCATGGTCGCCGAGGCCGAGTCGGCCGGCATCGTCAAGCCGGGCGAGCGGCGCATGATCTCCGGCGTCATGCGTCTGGCCGATCGCGGCGTGCGCGCCATCATGACGCCGCGCCCCGACATCGAGTGGATCGACATTAACTCGACCGACGAGGAGATCATCGCCGAGATCCGCGCCTCCGACCGGACCTGGCTGCTGGCCTGCGAGGCCAACCCGGATCATGTCGTGGGCGTGCTGCGCGCGCGTCATCTGCTGCAGGACCGGCTCGACGGCCGCAACACGCCGATCCGCGAGCTGCTGAATCAGCCGGTCGTGCTGCCCGACACACTCAACGCCCTGCAGGCGCTCGATCGGCTCTACGAATCGGGCAACGGCTTCGGCCTGGTGCTCGACGAGTACGGCCATTGCGAGGGCATCGTCACGCGCGCCGACGCGCTCAAGGCGATCCGCGGCGAGCACGCCACCGGCGAGGCCGAGGACGATCCGATGGTGGTGCGCCGCGAGGACGGCTCGTTCCTCGTCGCCGGCGCGCTGCCGGTCGACACCCTGCGCGACACCATGGGCCTGCGGCTGCCCACCGAACGGCCCTACCACACGGTCGCCGGATTGGTGCTGCACGAGCTGCGTCGGGTACCTGCCGTCACCGACGTGGTGGTCGTGGACGGGTGGCGGATCGAGGTCGTCGACATGGACGCCCGCCGCATCGACCAGGTGCTGATGAGCAAAGCGCCCTGACGCGAGCGGACGCGCCCGTCACACCACGTCGTAGTTGATCTCGACCTCGCGGCCGAAGGCATGGCCCTGGCAGGTCAGCACCCAGCCATTGTCGAGGTCTTCCTGGGTGTAGATGTCGTTGGCCGCGAGCATGACCTCGCCCTTCACCTTCTTGGCCGCGCAGGAAGCGCAGAAGCCTTCCTCGCAGGCCGAGTTTGGCGAAAGCCCCGCCGCACGCGCCGCCTGCAGGATGGTCTGCCCCTTTTGATAGGGCACCGTGTAGGTCTTGCCTTCGAGGCGGATGGTGATGCTGTCCGGAATGACCTTGTCGTCGTCATCCGGAATCGGCACCGCCGCATTGGCCGAGGCCTCGAAGCGTTCGATGATCACGCGTTCGCGCGCCATGCCGCGCTTCAGCAGCGCGTCCTCGACCAGGGTCATGAAGGGGCCGGGCCCGCAGAGATAGGCGGCGCCGGCGTCGAAGCCGTCGGCCATCGCCGCCTCGATCTTCGCGGCCGTGGTCAGGCCGTGCTCGGCATCGAGATGGTGGATGATCTCCAGCCGGCCGGGATAGGCCAGCGCCAGCGCCTCGAGCTCGGCGCGGAAGATGATCGAGGGCCGGTCGCGGTTGGCATAGAACAGCCGCACGCGGCGCTGCGTGGTCTTCAGCGCGCTCTTGATCAAGGACAGCACGGGCGTGATGCCGCTGCCGCCGGCGAACAGCAGGATCGGCGCGCCGCCATCGACCAGCAGGAAACGGCCAGCCGGCGGCATGACGTCGATCGTGCCGCCCTCTACCAGCGCGTCGTTGAACCAGTTCGAGCCGCGGCCGCCGGCCACTCGCTTGACCGTGACCTTTGGTCGCGCGTCGGTCTCGGGTGAGGAGCAGAGCGAATAGCAACGCGCCACCTCGCCCTCGGGATGGGTGACGCGGAACGTCAGGAATTGCCCGGCCTTGTAGCGGAAACGGTCGGCCAGATCGGGCGGGACCTCGAACACGAAGGAGCGCGCGTCAGAGGTTTCCTGGATGATCTGGATGATCTTGAGGGGGTGGTACGGCATGGACGTTGTCCTGCGGAATTTTCCCTGACTCGTCTAGCGCAGTGTGATAGCTTCCGGCCAGAAAAATGAACAGTGCGTCACGTTTCGCGACCCGACCTTAGGAGCAGGGAATGTCGAGCACCCGCCTCTACCAGCTGCCCGTCGACATCACCGAGTGGAAGTTCGACGGCAAGACCGAGATGAACTTCACCTGGGAGTACGAGGACGGCAGCGCCGAGCTTCTGAACCTCTACGAGAAAGGCAAGCAGCAGCAGTGGGACGCCTCGACGCGTCTCGACTGGTCGCAGGAGCTGTTCGAAGAGAACCCGATGGGCATGGCCGACGAGACCATCCCGATCTATGGCTCGCCCTTCTGGGAGAAGATGACCGAGAAGGAGAAGATCGACCTGCGCTGGAACCTGCAGAGCCACTCGATCTGCCAGTTCATGCATGGCGAACAGGGCGCGCTGATCGCGACCGCCAAGATCGTCAACACCGTCCCCGACATGAACGCCAAGTTCTACGCCGCGACGCAGGTGATGGACGAGGCGCGCCACGTCGAGAGCTACAAGCGGCTGATCCACGAGAAGTTCAAGATGGCGTACCCGATCACGCCGTCGCTACAGAGCCTGCTCGAGCAGACGTTGAGCGACAAGCGCTGGGACTTCACCTATCTCGGCATGCAGGTGCTGATCGAGGGCCTGGCGCTGGCCGCCTTCCAGCGCATCCGCGACACGGCGAAGAACAACCTCGCCAGCTCGGTCAACGCCTACGTCATGCAGGACGAGGCGCGCCACGTCACCTTCGGACGCCTGGCGCTACGCGAGTTCTATCCGCACCTCACCGAGGCCGAGCGGGCCGAGCGCGAGGAGTTCTGCGTCGAGGCGCTGTACTTCATGCGCGACCGCTTCAACCAGGGCGAGGTCTGGATGCGCTCGGGCCTGCCGGTCGATAAGCTGATGGAATACGCCTACAACTCCGGCGTCATGCAGGCTTTCCGCACCCGCCTGTTCACCCGCGTCGTGCCGATCCTCAAGGACATCGGCCTGTGGGGCGAGAAGGTGCAGAAGGCGCTCAACGACATGAACGTCATGGAGTACGCCAAGATCGACGCCTCGGCGATCCTCGCCAACGACCTGAAGGTCGCCGACGATTTCGACAAGAAGCGCTTCGTCGCCGAGCAGATCGCGGCGCAGTAACGCCATCTGTCATTCCGGGCGCAGCGAGGAATCTTTCAAGATCCCTCGCGATGCTCGGGATGACACCAAGTACGCAAGGGCGGCGGGAGCGATCCCGCCGCCATTTTGCTTGGCTGCGCTACTTGCAAGCCTCGATCTTGGGCTCGCCATCGAGGATGGAAGCGATGCGGCTGATGTCGAGGCAGCGATCGCCGATCCAGCCCACGCCGTGCGCGAATAGTCCGTAGCGGGCCAGCGTGTCGACCTTGCCCTCGATCGATGGCTGCTGCTGCGCGATCAGCCAGCCCAGCATGAAGATGTTGGACGTGGCGAAGTCGCCGGCGACCTCGTTGCCATTCTTCCGCCAGAGCTCGGCGTTGGCCTTGGCCGCCTTGGCCGATGCACCGCTCGCCTGCGCGCCGACGCTCTCGGTCCAGCGATAGGCCGCCTCGGCTGCGGGATCCTGCCCGCCGGCGCGCGACTTCTCGGCCTTCACCTCGGCGGCGGCGGTGCGATAGGGCTTGCCGCCCATCGTATCGTGCTCGCAGCCCATCGTGCGGCAGATCTGCACCCACGACAGGTATTCGCCGAAAGTGATTTCGGTGTTGCGGTTGTTGTGCAGGCGCCACTTGCGCGCCATGTCCCAGCCGCGCGCGTAGAGATTGTGGGCGCGCGGCTTGCCCATCAGGGGCGAGTCTTTCTCGATGATGTCGAGGACCGCACCGGCCGCCTTGGGCCATTCCGCCGGCATCTGCGCGTGGGCCGCACCCATGGCGCAAACCATGACCACGACGGCGACGATCGCCGCCCGAATCCCTGCCATCCGTTTCGCTCCGTCGCACACCCGGCGCAAAGATGCGGGAGCGGATTCGTGCTTGTCCAGTCCGTGCGGCTATTGGCCCGCGCGCGGCGTGCCCGGCGGCGGCTGGCGGTTGGCGTCGAGGAACTGCGCCCAGCTTTCGGCGCGCACGCGCGCGATCATGGTGAACTTGTCGTCACCGTCGGGACGCACGACCATCGCCTCGGCCTCGCGCAGGAACTCATCACCCAGCAGGCCGGCTGCGCCGCCATGGCCGACCAGCACGCGGTTGGTGCCCGGCGCCGGCGGCGACGACAGCAGCTTCTGGAGGGCCGGCAGCTTGTCCTTGTCGCCACGCACCGCCTCGTCGGGCGCAACGCGGCCGAAGGCCAGGCGCGCGGTGTCCATCGTGCGGCAATAGGGACTGGCCAGGACCTCGGCGACGGCGATGTTCAGGTCCCGGAAAGCCTCACCGATCATCACCGCCTGGGCGCGGCCGATACCGTTGAGGTTGCGCTGGCGCTCGCAGGAGGTGAAATCGACCGGGCTGGGCTCCTGGTAGTCCGGCGTCGTGCCGTGGCGCACGAAGATCACGAAGCCGCCCTTTTGCAGCATCTCGCGCAGAACGGGAGCCTGCGGCGGCTCGACCTTGGTGTTGAAGACGGGATGCTCCTGGCCCGCCGCTCCAGTCAGGCCGGCGAGCAGCAAGGCGAGCGCGAAGGTCAGGCGACGCGGCGTGGATGACATGGCTCGACCCCTCCGTGGCGCGGAGGATGGACCGGTGCGGCCCGGTCACCGAGTCAAAACGGCTTGAGGCGCCTCAGTGCGCCTTGATGTGGCGCGGCTCGTAGAACGAGCCATGGAAGCCGGCGAACAGCTCGGCGATCTGCGGATGACCCACCGGCTTGCCGGTCCCGTCGGGCAGCAGGTTCTGCTCCGAAACATAGGCGACGTAGGTGGTTTTCGCGTTCTCGGCCAGTAGATGGTAGAACGGCTGGTCGCGCCGGGGACGGACTTCCTCCGGAATCGACATCAGCCATTCCTCGGTATTGGCGAAGACTGGATCGACATCGAAGATCACGCCGCGGAACGGGTACACGCGGTGCTTGACCACGTGGCCGATGCCGAACTTGGCGGTCCGCATCATTCCCTCGGGGGGCTGACCCTGTATTGTCGCTATACGTTGCATCATGCCCCCTAGACTGTCGCCGGATTGCGGCCGCACCGCGGCGGCCGATGTGGCGGACAGTCGTCCACCCTGTCAGGGATAATGCGCCCCGTTGGCGGCCATCGCAACGCAGCCGATGGGCTGGTTCCGGTTGGAGGAAGAGGGGGCATGGGCAATCTCGAGAACTCCGGGTGATCCTCGCCTCCCGGACGGACGGCGTGCCCCAGGCGGAACATTTCGCGACCGGCACGGCTCCGCTGCGGTTACGCCGCGGCGATCGAGACACCGGCAACCGGCTTGTCGAAGTGAATTGACGATTTCGACGCCCGATGGTGGTCTGCGGCCGGGGGTCTCGGGGAGACTGCGTGTGGCGGCCGATTTATCGGTGACGTTCTGGGGCGTGCGCGGCTCGATCGCCTGCGCCAGTCCCGAGTACATGCGCTACGGTGGCAACACGTCCTGCGTGGAAGTCACCGCGGGCGGACGTCGTCTGATCTTCGATGCGGGCACCGGCATCCGCAAGCTCGGCAAGCGCATCTGCGCCGCGGACGAATCGACCGAGACCGACATCTACTTCACCCACACGCATGTCGATCACATCCAGGGGCTGAGCTTCTTCGCGCCGTTGGCGCGCGGCGAACACAAGGTGCGCTTGTCGGCCGGCCATCTCGCGCCGGAGCACACCCTGGAGCAGGTGATGCACCTGGCGATGGCGGCGCCGCTCTTTCCCGTCACCATGGATATCTTCGCGGCCAAGATCGAGTTCCACGATTTTGTCTGCGGCGACACGCTGAAGCCGGCGCCCGATATCACCGTGCGCACTGCGGCGCTCAACCACCCCAACGGCGCCACCGGCTATCGCGTCGAGCACGCCGGCAAGTCGATCTGCTACATCACCGACACCGAGCATCGACCCGGCGAGCGCGACGCCAACATCGTCGGTCTCTGCCGCGGCGCCGACATCATGATTTACGACAGCAGCTACACCGACGCGGAATATCCGGCGCATGCCGGCTGGGGCCATTCGACTTGGCAGGAAGGCGTGCGCATCGCCGACACCGCGGACATCGGCACGCTGGTCCTGTTCCACCACGATCCCACGCATGACGACGACACCATGGATCGGATCGTCGCCGAAGCAATGGCAACCCGGCCAGGCACGACGCCGGCCGGCCTGCCGCGCATCGTGGCGGCGCGCGAAGGCTTGATCCTGGCGCCGTGATGCTCTGGCGCCGCCTGCGACTGGGCCTGCCGACACTCCTGGGGCTTCAGCGGCGCGGTTGGTTCATCCCCTACCGCTACGCCGCGACTCTACCGGCCACCGGAGGCTCGCCGCCCTACGCGGCGATCGAGACGTTGTTTGCCGCGCGCCGCGCCGCTTTCGAGTCGGTACTCGATCTGATCGATGTCGCGGCGCCGGCGCTGGAAGCCATCGCCCGCAAGGACCTGCCGCCCGGCTGGGCGGGCCCGACGCCGCGCTTCGATCAGGCCTGGTTTCCGACGCTCGACGCCTGTGCTGCCTACGCGCTGGTGCGGCAGCACAAGCCCAAGCGCATCGTCGAAGTGGGTTCCGGCCACTCGACGCGTTTTCTCGCCGCTGCGCTGGATGACGGCACGATCACCGCGATCGATCCCGCGCCGCGCGCCGATATCAGCCGGCTGCCGCGCGTCAGCATCGTGTCGCGCACCGTGCACGATGCCGATCCGGCGGTATTCGCCGCGCTCGGCGCCGGCGATCTGCTGTTCATCGACTCCAGCCACATCCTGATGCCGGGCAGCGATGTCGACCTGCTGTTCGGCCGCATCCTGCCGATGCTGCCACCCGACGTGCTGGTGCACATCCACGACATCACCTTGCCCGACGATTATCCGCCGGCCTGGGCATGGCGGAATTACAACGAGCAGCAGGGCGTCATCCCGCTGCTGCTGTCAGACGCCTACGAGGCGCTATTCTCGTCGCCCTACGTCGCGACCCGCATGGCCGAGCGCGTCAGCCGATGCGTGGCGGCGCGGCTGCCGCGCCATCCGCAGGGCTGGTCGACCAGCCTGTGGCTGCGCAAGCTGCGATAGCATGCGGCTATCGAGAGCCCGCTGCCCGACGACGGACATCGGGCGTAGACTGCCGACATGACGATCTCCGCGCCCGCATGGCTGTCCGGCCGTCGAGGCAATCAGGCGCTGCCGTCGCGCGTGCTCGACAGCATTCGCGTCCAGCAGGAGCGCAGCGAGATCCTGGTCAGTGCCGTCCAGCTTCTGATCACGCTGTTCTTCTTCGGGCTCTACCATGCCGCGCCAATGGCGGAGGGCCGTCTGCAGGACATCTACCTCTTCGCCGAAGTCGAACTGACCGACGGTATCCTCGGGATTTATGCAATCCTGACAGTGCTGCGACTGGCTCTCGCACTCAGGCACATGCTCAGGGACTGGATGCTCTATGCCTCTACCCTGCTCGACATGGTCCTGCTGATGGCGGTGATCTGGAGCTTTCATCTGACCTATGGCCAGCCGCCGGGCTTCTACCTGAAGATTCCCACCTTCGCGTTTGTCTTCATGTTCATCGCCCTGCGTGCCCTGCGCTTCGAAGCGCGCTTCGTGGTGTTCGCCGGTGTGATGGCAGTTCTCGGCTGGTTCGTTCTGGTTGCCTTCGCCTCCGGCGTCAGCGAGGCATGGGACTACGGCGTCGGTCGCCCGCCCGGCTGTGAAGTGCATCCCTGCCGCACGCATAACTTCATCCAGTACATGCGCACGGACTTCCTGCTGTACGGCGCGGAGGTCGAGCGTATGGCGGCGATCGCCGTGGTGACCCTGATTCTCGCGCTGGCGATCTCGCGTGCCCGCCGGTTGCTGATCCGCGCTGCCACCGAGCAGATCGCCGCGCGCGACCTGTCGCGTTTTCTCGACCCCGAGGTGGCCGAGCGCATTCGGCGCAGCGAGATGGTGATCGCGCCGGGCGAGGGCGAATTGCGCGACGCGGCCATCCTCACCACCGATCTGCGCGGCTTCACCCAGCTGTCGATGGCGATGGAGCCCGACGCCGTCATGCGATTGCTGCAGGAGTATCAGGGCCGCGTCTGCCCGGCGATCCTCTCGGCCGGCGGCAGCATCGACAAGTTCCTGGGCGATGGCATTCTGTCGTCTTTCGGCGCGGCACGGCCGGGTGCGACCTATGCAGCCGATGCGCTGCGCGCCGCCGATGCGGTGCTGGCATCGGTCGCCGCGTGGAACGCCGAGCGGGAAGCTGCCGGCCAGCCGCCGGTGCGCGTCGGCCTCGCCATCGCCTCGGGCCGCGTCATTTTTGGTGCCGTGGGCGATGGCGACCGGCTCGAATACACGGTCATCGGCGATGCGGTGAATCTCGCCGCCAAGCTGGAGAAACACACCAAGGCCGAAGGCGTCCGCGCGCTCGTCGATGCCGCCACCTACGACCTGGCCGTGTCGCAGGGCTATGCCGCACCCGCGTCGGGCGAGCGACGCGCGCATCGCGCCGTTGGCGGCGTGGCGGCGCCTCTCGACCTCGTGATCCTTGCCGCGTGATTGCCTAATTTGCGGGCCAAATCAGGGTCTCGGCCAATTGCCGCTCGCCTTGCCCTTTCCCGGGCCTCCGCTTATGTAGGTCGAGGCCAAGGCGAGCACAGGGCGCCCCGGCCGGCGAGGTCTCCATGGGCAGCCATATTGAAATCATCCTGATCGCCCTGGTCGCGGTGTTCCTGGTACTGCGCCTGCGGTCGGTGCTGGGTCGTCGCACGGGCAATGAGCGGCCGCCGACGCAGGATCCCTTCGCGCCGCCGGCACCCACTCCCGAGGCGCGGCGCGACAACGGCAACGTCGTGCAGCTGCCGCGGCCCAGCAGCGAGCCGTTGCCGCCACCGCAGCGCTCCGCCGGCCAGGCACGCCTCGCGCCGGCCGCGGCTTCGGGAATCGAGGCGATCCGCAACGCCGATCGCAGCTTCGACGCGCAGGGCTTCGCCGGCGGTGCACGCGCGGCCTTCGAGATGATCGTCGGCGCCTTCGCCAAGGGCGACCTCGCGACCCTGCGGCCCCTGCTGGACGATGCCACGTATGGCAGCTTTGAGGCTGCGGTGAAGGACCGTCAGGCACAGGGGCGCGTGCTGGAGACCAGCCTGATCGGCTTCGATTCGGCCGAATTGGTACGCGCCGAACTGCGCGGCACCGTGGCGCACGTGACCATGCGGTTTGTTACAGAACAGATCAACGTCACGCGCGGCGCCGATGGTCTGGTGGTCGATGGCAATCCCAACACGGTCGATCGCGTGACCGACGTCTGGACCTTCGCGCGCGACACGCGCTCCAACAACCCGAACTGGCTGCTGGTCGGCACCGACAGCGAAAGCTGAAATCGGGGTTCCATCCGACGCCGCGACGTGGAATCGTCGCCGGTCCCGCGATCGTCCGAACCGGGACGCCCCCCTTTCCGGGAGAGCCCTTTTTGCACATGGCAGCGCTACGTCGGGTGTTCGGCGCCCTTGGCCTGATCGTTCTGGCGGGCTGCTCCGCCGGTGAAGGTGTCGGTACGGACCGTACGACGCGGCCCACGTTGACGAGCGTGGCCTTCACCGAGCTGTCGGGTTGGCGCGACGACAACCTCAGCGAAGCGGCGGCCGCCTTTCGCCGCTCCTGCCCGCGCCTGGTGGCCGGCGGCGAGACCCGGATCGCGGCCGACAACGGCGAGCAGCGCGTCGGCGCCGATGACTGGAAGCGCGTCTGCCAGCGGGCCGAGCAGGCGCGCGACGCACGCACAGCGCGGGCGTTCTTCGAGCAGAACTTTCAGGCCTTCGCCATCGGCGGCCAAGGCGTCGAGCCCAAATATACGGCCTACTACGAGCCGGAGCTGCGCGGCAGCAAGGCGCCGTCGCGGCGCTTCACCATCCCGGTCTACAAGAAGCCGACCGACCTGCAGTCCGGCAAACCCTACCTGACCCGCGCCGAGATCGAGAACGGCGCGCTGCGCGGCAAGGGGCTGGAGATCGCCTGGGTCGAGGATCCCATCGGTCTGTTCGAGATGCAGATCCAGGGCGGAGGCCGCATCACCCTGGTCGAGGGCGGCTCGTTGCGCCTGGGCTTCGACGGCACCAACAACCGGCCCTATACGGCGATCGGCAAGGTGCTGGCCGACGAGGGCGCGATCCCCAAGGATCAGGTGACCGCGCCCAGCATCCGCAAATGGCTGCAGGCCAACCCACAGCGTTCTCGCGACGTGATGCGGCGCAATGAGCGCTACGTCTTCTTCAAGGACACACGCGGCGCCGGCCCGGTCGGCGCGCAAGGCGTGACGCTGACATCGGGCCGCAGCGTGGCGATCGATGCTGCGGTGATGCCCTACGGCATCCCGGTCTGGGTCGACACCATGCGGCCGGGCGCGCGTGGCGGCGCGGCGACGCCCTATCGCCGCTTGATGGTGGCGCAGGACACCGGCGGCGACATCAAGGGTCCCGCGCGCGGCGACATCTATCTCGGCTCGGGCAACGCGCTGGCCGACGTCGCCGGCCGTTTCAACAGCGGCGGGCGGATGTTCCTCCTGTTGCCCAAGAAGAACTGACCGCAGATGCGTAGTCCAACGCGGCCGGGCACCGGCCTCGATGTCGCGCTGTTCGTCACCTGCCTCGTCGATATGTTCCGTCCCTCCGTCGGTTTCGCCGCCGCGAAGCTGCTGGAGGACGCGGGCTGCCGCGTGGTCGTCCCTGATGCGCAGACCTGCTGCGGCCAGCCGGGCTACAACTCCGGCGATCGCGCCGACGCCATCGCCATCGCGCGCCAGGTGATCGAGGCTTTCGAGGGCTACGACTACGTCGTCGTGCCGTCGGGTTCCTGCGGCGGAATGATCTCCCACCACTATCCAGCGCTGTTCGCCGACGAGCCCGCGATGAAGGCGCGCGCGGAGAAGTTGGCGTCGCGCACGCACGAGCTCACCGGCTTCCTCGTCGACGTACTGGGCGTTGCACCGACGCCGACGCGGTGCGACGCGACCGTGACGTATCACGATTCATGTTCGGGTCTGCGCGAGCTGGGCGTGAAGGCACAGCCGCGCCAGCTCCTCGCCGGCGTCGAAGGCGTCAAGCTGGTCGAGATGACAGGTGCCGAGATCTGCTGCGGCTTCGGCGGCACGTTCTGCGTGAAGTACCCCGACATTTCCAACGCCATGCTCGACGACAAGGTCGCGGATATCGCCGCGACGGGGGCCGGGACCTTGCTCGCTGGTGACTTGGGCTGCCTGCTGAACATGGCGGGCAAGCTGCAGCGCGAAGGCAGACCGGTGAAGGTGCGCCATGTCGCCGAGGTGATCGCCGGCATGACCGACGAGCCGGCGATCGGCGAGCCCGCGCCATGAAATCGACGGCGCACGCCTTCAAGGACAATGTCGGCGAGGCGCTGCGCGACACCAATCTGCAGCAGTCTCTGTCGATCATGAAGGTGGGCTTCGTCGAGCGTCGGCGCGGCGCCGTCGAGCGCATGCCGGAGTTCGAAGCGCTGCGCGATCGCGCCCGCGACATCAAGAACCACGCGCTGGCGCATCTCGACTTCTACCTGGAGCGCTTCGAGCAGAAGGTGCTGGCGCTGGGCGGCCACGTGCACTGGGCGCCGACGGCGGAAGACGCGCGGCGCATCGTGCTCGACCTCTGCCAGCAGGCCAATGCGCGCACGGTGGCGAAATCGAAGTCGATGATTGCCGAGGAGATCGGGCTCAACGAGCATCTCGAGGCGCATGGCATCGCGCCGATCGAGACCGATCTGGGCGAGTACATCATCCAGCTGCGTCAGGAACCGCCCAGCCACATCATCGCGCCCGCGGTGCACCTGACCAAGGACCAGGTCGCCGACACTTTCCACGAGCATCACAGCAAGCTGGGCTTCACCCGCCGGCTGACCGAGCGCAACGATCTCGTGGCCGAGGCGCGCCACGTGCTGCGGCAGAAATTCCAGCAGGCCGATGTCGGCATTACCGGCGCCAATTTCCTGGTCGCCGAGACCGGCAGCTCGATGCTGGTGACCAACGAAGGCAATGCCGATCTCTCGAACACACTGCCGAAGACACACATCGTCATCGCCAGCATCGAAAAAGTGATCCCGACCCTGGAAGACGCCGCCACGCTGTTGCGCGTGCTGGCGCGCTCGGCCACAGGCCAGGAATGGTCGAGCTATACCACGTTCAACACCGGGCCGAAGCGTTCAGGCGATCCTGATGGGCCGCAGGCCTATCACGTCGTGTTGCTCGACAACGGCCGCAGCAACGTGCTGGGCAGCGAGATGCAGGACATGCTGCGCTGCATCCGCTGCGGCGCCTGCATGAACCATTGCCCGGTCTATGGCGCGATCGGCGGGCATGCCTATGGCTGGGTCTATCCCGGGCCGATCGGTGCGGTGCTCGACCCGCAGCTGCTGGGGCTGGAGGAGGCGGGTAATCTGCCCAACGCCTCGACGTTCTGCGGCCGCTGCGAGAGCGTCTGCCCGGTGCGCATCCCGTTGCCCAAGCTAATGCGCCACTGGCGTGAACGCGAGTTCGAGCATCACCTGACGCCGCCGACCGTGCGCAAGGCGCTCGGGTTATGGGCTTTCCTCGCGAAGCGGCCCAAGCTCTATCGCGCCGCCACCGGCATCGCCAATCGCGCGCTGGCATTGTTCGGCCGCGCCGAGGGCCGCTACGACGCGTTGCCCCTGGCCGGTGGCTGGACCAGGCATCGCGACATGCCGGCACCACAGGCCGGCGGCACCTTTCATGCGCAATGGAAAGCGCGCGGCGGGGCGACTCGATGAATGCGCGCGAGCAAATGCTGGGCGCGATCCGCCGTGGCCTGCGCCGCGGCGAGCTTGCCGGCGAGGCGCGCGCTGCCGCTGAAACGCGCCTGGCCGAGCATCCTGTCAACATTGTACCCAAGCGCTCACAAATCCCGCGCGAGCGGCAGATCGACCTATTCGAGGAGGGCGCCAAGGCGGTCCACGCCACGGTGGCGCGCGTCGCCAGCACCGAGGTCGCGAGCGCCGTCACCGACTATCTCGCCGCCAACAACCTGCCCGCCGCCGCCGTGATGGCGCCCGATCCGGCGCTCGACCGCTACGGCTGGAAGGACCGGCCGATGCTGGAAATCCGCCGCGGCCTGCCGGTCGACGCCGATCGTGTGGCGATCACCGGCGCCTTTGCCGGCGTGGCCGAGACCGGCACCCTGATCTTCACCTCAGGGCCCGACCATCCAACATCGCTGAACCTGTTGCCCGAGACCCATGTCGTGATCTTGCGCGAGGACGATCTCGTCGGCGCCTACGAGGAGGTCTTCGCTCGCCTGCGCGCGCGCTACGGCGAGGGTTCGATGCCGCGTACGGTCAACACCGTAACCGGCCCGTCGCGCACCGCCGATGTCGAGCAACAGCTCGAGCTCGGTGCCCACGGTCCGCGCCGCATGCATATCCTCATCGTGCGCGACTGAGCTGGGGGCCGACGATGGGCGCGCCCAAGCAGCTCAAGATCGTCGGCACGGCGGCCACGCGCGAAATCGCCACGATGCTCGAAGCCGTGGCGACATCGACCGGCAAGAGGAAGATCCAGGTTCTGCAGGTCGGCGCGCGCAGTCATCCTGCCGAGCGCGGCGAACACCACTGGCGCCATCTGGTCGCGGACAAGCTCGGCAAACGGACCAAATTCACCGGCGTCGACAGCAGCGCCGGGGCCAATGTCGACATCGTCTGTGCTGATTTCGCCGAACTCCATCGTAAGCTTAATCCTCAGGCATTCGACCTCGTGATCTGCGACCGACTGCTGGAACACACCAAAGCCCCATGGCGCGTCACCGCGCAGCTTCAGCAGCTTCTGGCGCCCGGCGCTCACCTGTTCGTCCGCGTCGCCTGGGCGCGCGCGCACCACGCCGAGCCGGACGACTACTGGCGCATGTCCTTCGCCGGCGTGATGCAGCTGTTCGACGGGCTGAAACCGGTGTCGCTGTTCTATACCGGTGGCGCCGTCGGTCTCGACATCGCCTACCGCGTGACACGCGGCGATGCCGTCGAGATCTCGCCGGCGATCGGCGCCGTCGAGCAAGGATTGTTCCAGGTCGTGCTTGACCACGAGGCCAACCGGGCCATGCTGGCGAACCAGGCCGGTCAGCGTTACCCCCTGTCGCGGGACTACCTGCCGACCATGTTTGTCAACGTCGTCGCCCGGCGGGAGCCCTGACGATGCGATCCATCCTCGCCGTACTCCTGGTCCTGATCGCGACGAGCGCATCGGCCCAGCAGGTGAAACCGCCACAGACGCCGCCGGCGCCCGCACCCGCGGCGCCCTTGCCGCAGGCGGTGCGGCTGAAGGTGATCGTCGACCTGTCCGAGCCGCTGTTCGCCAAGAGATCGCCGGAAGGCAAGCTCGTTGGCTTCGACATCGATCTGCTGAACGCCCTGTGCTCGCGGCTGAAGGCCGACTGCATCATCGAGGCTGTCGACTGGGACGATCTGCGGGCCGATATTGCGGCCGGCAAGGCCGATCTGGCCGGCGGCGGCATCAGGACCGGCAGCCTGCCGGCTGAGCGCAGTGTCTTTGCGGCGCCCTATGGCCGCGTGCCGCTCGCCATCGTCGTGCGCAAGGGTACAAAGCTCGAGGCGACACCGGCGGGCCTGAAGGACAAGCGCATCGCCGTGCAGCGTTCGACGCGCTGGGGCCAATGGATGAAGCAGTCTGGTATCGCGACTGTGGTCGAGTTCGAGACCCCTGAAGAGGTCAAGGCCGCCCTGATCGCCGAGAAGGTCGATGGCGCGCTGATTGATCGCATCAGCACGGCGTCCTGGCTGGCTGGCCCGGCCGGTGCCTGCTGCGAAATGGCCAAGCCGGAGATCCGCGAACCCGATGCCACCGGTCCGAACCTCGCCCTGCTCCTGCGCTCCGACATCAAGCTGAAAGAGATGATCGAGAAGGCGATGACCGGTCTGCGCAGCGACGGCACGATTCAGAAGCTCGTGGCCAAACATCTGCCATTTCCGTTGATATAGAATGGCGTGATGCGAATCGGGGCGCGCACGAGGCTTCTCGTTGCTGCGACGACGCTTGTCGTCGCGCTGGCGGTGATCTGTCCGCCGGTAACCGAGGCGCAGCAACAGGGCTCGACGACACAGCCGCCCGCGCCGCCGCCGCGGCCCAAACCGGTCACGCCGCCGCAAAAGACCAAGCCGAGCCAGAAACCGCCGCCGGCGCCGGCGCTCAAGGCCACGGTGGTGACCGAGGGCAAGTTCCCGCCCTTCAACATGGTCGATGCCCAGGGCCGTCCCGCCGGCTTCGAGGTCGACCTCGCCAACGAGCTGTGCAAGCGCGCCAAGGTCGAGTGCCGCATCGTCACCGCGTCGTGGGACGACATCCTCCCGGGCCTGCTCGACAAGCGTTACGACGCGATCATGGCGTCGATGGACATGACGCAGGAGCGCCGGCGACAGATCAGCTTCAGCAAGCGCTACATGCTGGTGCCGGGCGCTTTCGTTGCGCCCAAGAGCGCCGCGGTACCCGACGGCGCACCGGCGCTGCTGCGCGGCAAGACGGTGGGCGTGCAGCGCGGCACGATCTATGCCGATTATCTCGAGCGCACGTTCCGCAAAGCCGTGCGCACGAAGGGCTTCGCGAACGCCGACGAGGCGCGCAAGGAGCTGGTCGCGGGCAAGCTCGACGCCGTGCTGGGCGACAAGGTCTCGCTGTGGCAGTGGCTGAAGACGTCGGACGGCGCCTGCTGCGACTTCTTCGGCCAGGACGTGAAGGACACGCGCACTCTGGGCGACGGCGTCGGCATCGGCTTCCGCAAGGACGACGCCAAGCTGCGCGATGCCTTCAACAAGGCGCTGGCCGAGACTGTCGCGGATGGAACGCTGAAGCGCCTCGCCGACAAATACCTCCCCTTCGCGATCTACTGACCATGCGCCCGATCCTTGTCGCCCTGCTCCTCGCCCTGTCGCCGATTGCGATCGCCGCCGCGCAGGAGAAGGCGCCGACGCAGCGCAACTGGTCGACCGAAGGCCGCGAACCGCAATGGCGCGCGCGCTTCGAGGCACAGGGCGCTGGCTCGATCGAAACCATGACGGTCCTCAAGTGGGATGCAACAGGGGTCGTGGTCGCCGTTCGCGAAGGCGAGAGCGACGACAAACCCACCTTCATCGAGCGCCGCGACGGCGCGGGGCAGAGGGTCTGGCGTCAGCCGGTGCCCGGGCTGCCGGCGAAGTACCAGGCGTTCAGTCTGGTGCGGATCGAGGGCAAGACGCGCGCCGAGCTCACCCTGGCGGCCGTGTTCAATCCCACGGATGCCAAGCCCGGTGACCCGTTCGCGCGCATCATCGAGGTCGATATCGCCAAGGGCGCGCTCAGCATTGTCGGCAGCTTCCCGTATCCCAAGAAGAGCCGCGACACGCCCGACGACTGGCTCGAACTGACCCATGCCAAGGTGCTGCCCTCAGGTCAAATCGTCTTCTTTGGCGGCGTCGGCCCGGGACCGGTCTGGTGGTGGGTCGGCCTGCGCAAGCCCGACGGAACGCCGCTCTGGGATCTGGTCAGCCGGCGCGGCATCGGGCAGGTCGTCGACCTGCGGCAGGACGGCGACGGGTTCGACGCGCTGGTCGTCAACATCATGTCGCAGGATGGTGAGCGCGGCACCGGCACGTTCCGCCTGCGCATCAACGCGGCAGGGCAGGTCGTCGGCAGTATCAAGCTGTGGCAGCGCGAAAGCGGCCCACGCTTCACGCCCGACGGCGGCATGGCGTATGTCATGTTCCATGAGAAGTTGCCGGCGGTCATCCATGTTCTGGATCGCCAGGGGCGTCAGCGTTTCACACGGACGCTGCCCGTCGACGTCTATGGCGTCGATCGTTGTCTCGACGACGGAACCATCGTGATGGGACGCGACAACGGGTACCTGTTCCTCGCTGCCGACGGCAACTCCATGATGGTCATCTCCGGCGCCGACTACGGCATGAATATCCTGCCTGACGGCAGGATCGCCTACGCCCAGTGCGAACGCCAGGAACAGGGCTGCAAGGTCATGACGCTGTCGCTATACGACCGGCCGCGCTGACTGATTGCATCGAAAGTGCGACGGCTAGTGGATGGTCTGGCCGAAGCGCCACCGCACCTCGAAGCCCAGCTCGGTCTGCAGCTGAACCTGCGCCTCGTGTCCGCGCGCCTCGTCCGCTGCCGCTGCATCGCGTGCGCGTTTGAGCGCGGTGTCCTGGTCGGTATTGCCTTCGACGGCACCGTCATTCAGCCGTACGCCCCAGTCGTTTTCGCCGTCGCTCACGACGTAATATATTCTGTGTGCCATGGCTCCCTCCATTTTGGAGAAAGTCGCATCCGCGTCGTTGGTTCCCGCTGCGATGGCCGGGATAGATTTTGTGGCTCACAGCAGCAGCGACGCGCATTACTGCGAACACGCGTCGTTGATCAGTGAATTTGTGGGATTCGGGAACCCGCGCGTGGACCAAAGGTTGTCAGTCGAGGCCTGCCGCCTCGAGGCAATGCGCGATGAACGCCTGGGTCCTGTCCTTGATCATCTGCTCGGCGACGCCGCTGCCCGGTGGCGGCTACTGCGAGACGCGGGCGGTCGACTATGGGATGAGCCGCGAGCAGTGCAGCGCCGCGCTGGCCGTCGAGACCCGGCGGATCAGGCCGCCGATGCGCCTGGAATGCACCGAGGATCCGGCGCTGTCGGCGGAGTTGGAGGAGATGGACCACGACGGCCAGAGCCAGCCGGCTCCGCCCGCGCCAGCCACGATGCGTCGCCGGCGCTGAAGGGTGTTAGCATGCGGCGATGTCCCTTCGCCGCCGACCGCTCCTGGCCGCTGCCGCTCTGACGGTTCTGCCGCGGGACGGCGCATCGCAAAGTGATCTGCCCCGCCCCGTTCCCCTGACGATCAAGCGAGACCAATGGGCTGCCGCTGTCGAGTGGCGGAGCCCCATCAGTGCGCGCGAAGGCTTCAGCGTCGCCGCGGTGGAGGTGGTGCGTCGGTGCGATGATGGGGTGCTTCTCCTGATACGCGAGGAGCCGCCGCGCAATGTTGACGAGCCCGCCATCCAGCACGTCCGGCTGGAACGCCGCGACGCGACGGGACGAATCCTGTGGCAGCAGCCGGTGCCCGGTCTGCCAGGCCGCTTCGGCAGATTCCGCGCCAGGTATCTCGCCGGGACAGGATCGCAGGCATCGCTGCTGGTCACGACCTTCCTGCCGTTCGACCACAGGAAGCAGGCGGCCTACGGCCGTGTCGTCGAGGTCGATGAGGCGAGCGGCCGAATGCGGCCCTTGGGCGGCATCGCCCGGCCGCGGACGCGGGAATGGATCGAGGACGAGGCGATCGAGCTCGACGGCGCGCTGCGCCTGGAGGGCGGACGGGTCGCTCTGCATGGCGGCTTCGGCAGCGGGCCGTTCTCGTGGTGGGTCGCGCTGATGCGTCTCGACGGGACGTTGCTATGGCAGACGATCGGCCCGACTTCGGCCGGCGAGGTGACGGCACTGCGCGCCGTGCCCGGCGGTTTCGAAGGCAGCCTGCACATCATCATCGCCTGGCCGGCGGGCGCGAAGACCGGCGTGTTCCGCATGCGCTTCGACGAGGCGGGCCGGGTTGTCGGCAGCGTGTGGATCGCGGACCATATCAACCCGCTATTCGCGCCGGACGGTTCGGTCATCAGCCTGAACGAGGGTCCGCCACGGGTGCTGGTCATCGAGGATCGTTACGGCCGGCACCGATCGGTCGCCGCGCTGCCGGACAATGTCGTCCTGCGCCATCGCCTGGATGACGGTGCGCTGGTGCTGATCGATGATGATGACCATGATTTGGTCGTATCGGGGGATGGCCGCAGCGCAATCCGCATCGAGCGCGATTTTCGCTCCGACACCATCCTGCCCGACGGCCGCATCTTCACCACGACCTGCGCCGAGTTTGACTGCATCACGCGCGAGCTTGCGCTGTACAAGCGGCCGTGGTGAGCGCCTAGCGGTCGCCTAGCAGTTTGCCGCGCCGCCCGGGTATGGACTGCGGGCTGGCGACCTTGGCGACGCGGTCGCCAGCCTTGGCGAGGTCCGGCCGCATACGCGCGAACATCGTGCCGGCCACCGGCGCCTTCAGCGCCAACCGCCCGGCGTCGGCCGGCAGCATCGGATCGATCAGATGACCGACGATCTGACCAGCCGTCACGCGCGTGCCCGGCTCGACGCACGGCACCCACAGCCCGGCATGCGGCGTGCGGACCGGCCCCACACCGTCGAGCGGCGTCGCCGGACAGGGCGCCACGGCCGGCGGCGCCTTGCCCGAAATCGCGCCACGCGCCTGCAGCCAGTCGAAGATGCCGTCCGCGTCGCGCTGGGCCGTCGCATCGTCGATATCGGCGCGGCCGCGCAGCTCGACGGTGCAGGAGATCATCGCGTCGTTGGGGATCGGCTTGTCCTGATAGCGCTCCATCAGCCGCCACCACGGCCGCGTGAGCGCCTCGTCGAAGGGCGTGTCACCGGAATCCCCGGCCGTGAGCAGGGCTGCGGCGCCGAGGCGCGCGGCGAGGTCGGCGAAAGCGACGGCCTGGCGCGGGCCGCAGTAGATGTGCAGCGCCGCCTGGTCGTCGCAATGCAGGTCGAGCGCGATGTCGGCGGTTGCGGCGAGGCGATGCAGGGTAAGCTTGAGGATCGCGCTCTCGTCGTCGGCCTTGTGCTCGGCCAGCAGCGCTTCGATCGTCGCGCGGATCGCGGTGACGTTGGCGGCCGCGTCGTTGCCGAGCTTCCCGGCCATCGCTTCTTCGAGCGCATCGCGCAGGTCGAGAAAGCCGCGGTTGAAATTGCCCGAGCCGTCGAGTGCGTAGCGGCCCTGCAGGACGCTGCCGACGACCTGGGTCAGGCCCACCGGATTGGCGAAGGGCGCCACCATGATCTCGCCGGGGATCTGGCCGTTGCGGTCGGCCTCGGCGAGCTTCGGCATCAAATGATGCAGCACCAACGGGCCGGGTAGCTCGTCGGCGTGGATCGCCGCCTGCAGCCAGACGCGCGGTCGCGCGCCCTTGCGACCGAAGCGGTGGACGACGAGGTGGCGTTCCGTGCCCGGCGACGGCGAGGGCAGCACAATACGCTCGATGGTACGCGCCATGCTTAGACCGGCTCAGTCCACAGACGCTCGTTGAGCAGCGCCTCGGCGACGTCGGCCGAGATCGCCGTCAGCATCTTCTCGCCTTTCTCGGCGCTGGCGGCGGAGGCGTCGCCGATCACGCCGATCGGCGAGCGGCTCGACAATTGGCGCCAGCGATAGACGCCTTCGTTCACGGTCGGGATCGCCGCCAGGCCGGGAATATAGGGCCCGTGCATCTGCGACAGCTCCTGCGGGTCCACCAGCTCCGGCGTCATCGCCATGATCATCGAGGTTTCGGCCTCGCAGGCATGCAACAGCGCCTTCTGTTTCTCCAGCAGCTTGGCGATCGACTTCGCGGCGATGTCCCAATATGTGCCGGTGGCCAGCGGCAGCTTGGTCTCGACGGTGAGCTCGCCGATCATGTTCTGCAGCGCCGTCGTGTTGCCGCCATGGCCGTTGAGCACGAAGATGCGCTTGAAGCCGTGGCGGATCGCCGACATCACGACGCAGCGGATCACCGCGTTCATCGTCGCGTAGTCGAGCGTGATGGTGCCGTTGAGCGACATGTGATGCTCGGACATGCCGTAGGGGATCGTCGGTACCACGATGGTCGGATGCTTGCCGGTCATGATGCGGGCCGCGCGGTGCGATACCTCGTGCACACAGCGGTAGTCGACCATGGTCGGC
>JAFAZJ010000196.1 GCA_019239835.1 Alphaproteobacteria bacterium
GCCGTCGGGCGTGGAATCTATCAGGCCGCCCCAGGAATGCGCGACCTCGAGGCCTTTCAGCACGGGATAATGCTCGGCGAGCTTGGTGAGGCCTTGGTTCACGAGCTTCGGATCGGCGCCGGGATCAAGCGTACGGTGCCGTTCGAACGGCGAGACGCGATCTAAGTTCCAAACGGCGAACGATTCCGGTCCGTCGAAGAACGAGCGGCCGATGCCCATCGTGACGCCGGTCCAGCGCTTCTTCAGCGTCGGCCAGAACTGGCGCGCGTAGAGCAGGCCCTGCGGCGAGAGCTCGACGAGGCCGCGGCCGCCCAACCCGACCGTGTAGCCACCATCGAGGCGGCGGCGGATCGTGACATCGGGCATCGACAGGCCACCGTCGGTGACCTGCGGCGCGGCCTTGGTGAAGAAGGAGGTCGAGCGAACACCGGCTTGCGGCAGGCTGAGCCCGTGGCGACGACAGAAGAGCGAGCTCCATGCCCCGCCGGCGCACAGCACCTTCTGGGCGCGAATGCGTCCGCGTTCGGTGATTACGCCGACGACCTTCCCAGCTTCGATGTCGAGGCCGCGCGCGGCGCAATTCTGATGGATGGTGGCACCGCGCGCGCGGGCGGCTTCGGCGAGCGCAGGCCCCGCCAGCGCCGGCTCGGCCCGGCCATCGGTCGGCGAATGGACGCCACCAATCCAGTCGCCGGTACTGCCTGGAGTCATCGCCTTGGCCTCATCCGGCGTCAGGATGCGGCTGTGCATCTGGTATTCGCGTGCCGCCAGGGTCCACTGTTCCCACTGCGCGAAATCGGCCGGGCGCGTCGTGACGTAGAGAAGACCCGTGCGACGGAAGCCAGTCTCGGCATCGAGCTCGCGGTTGAGCTCGCCCCAGATCTCCAGGCTCTTCATGGCGAGCGGCAGTTCGCGCAGGTCGCGGTGCTGCTGGCGACACCAGCCCCAGTTCCGGCTCGTCTGCTCGCCGCCGACCAAGCCTTTTTCGATCAGCGCTACCGAATGGCCTTTCTTGGAGAGGAAATAGGCCGCGGCGCTGCCGGCCATGCCGGCGCCGATCACGACGACGTCGACCGATTTGGGCAGCGTGTCGTCGCTGACAACAGGTTGGACAGGTACGGGCATCGGGCCTCAGCCAATCACTCGGGAGATGCTGGATCTGCGTCAGTCAGCACAGCTGTCATCCCGAGCGCAGCGAGGGATCCAGGCAGTTTCCCTAGATCCCTCGCTGCGCTCGGGATGACAGCTGCCTACATTTTTCCGCTCACGGCTCCTAGTGCCTTGAAATGAAACGGCCCGCCGAAGCGGGCCTTTGTCGCATCCGGTTGGTACGGGCCTCAGTCCGCCGACTTGCGCGGCGCCTGCGCGCCGGCACCCGCGGCACCACCGCCACCACCCTGCACGCTCTTGTTCAGCCGGTCGCGCAAATCCTTGCCGGTCTTGAAATATGGAACACGCTTCTGCGACACGGCCACGGTCTCGCCGGTGCGCGGGTTGCGGCCGGTGCGCGACTCGCGTTGCTTCACCGAGAATGCGCCGAAGCCGCGCAGCTCGACGCGGTCGCCACGCGCCAGGGCCACGGCGATCTCATCGAAGATCGTCGCGACGATGCGCTCGACGTCCCGCTGGTACAAATGCGGGTTGAGCGCCGCCAGCTTGGCGATCAGTTCCGACTTGGTCATGCGGCGAAGTTCGGTTCCGTTCGATGGACAATTCAACAGGTTGTCGCAGTATGCCGACGCAATCCCCCAACGTCAACCCTAAGTCATTTGGAACATTGGCGTTTTTGCCACTGGCCCGATGCAGGGGCCAGAAATGAAAACCGGCCCGTCCTGGGGACGGGCCGGCGATCGGTGTCGAATGACGATCAGAAAGCCAATGACTACTTGGCCTCGTCCTCGTCGTCGGACGGCTTGCGCGCGCGGTTGAGCGCCGCGCCCAGGATGTCGCCGAGGCTGGCGCCGGAGTCGGACGAGCCGTAGTCGGCCATCGCCTGCTTCTCCTCGTCGGCCTCGCGCGCCTTCACCGACAGCACGACGCGGCGCGAGGCGCGGTCGATGTTGGTGACCTTGGCGTCGATCTTGTCGCCCACCGCGTAGCGGTCGGGACGCTGCTCGGAGCGCTCGCGGCTGAGCTCGGTCTTGCGGATGAAGCCCGGGATGCCGTCGGCGACCGTGACGTCGAGGCCGCCTTCCTGGATGGCCGAGACGACCGCGGTGACGACTTCGCCCTTCTTGATGGCGTTGACCTTCTCGAAGGGATCGTTGAGCAGCTGCTTGACGCCCAGCGAGATGCGCTCCTTGTCGGTGTCGACGTCGAGCACCTTGACCTTGACGACGTCGCCCTTCTTGAAGTTGCGGATCGCCTCCTCGCCGGTCTGGTCCCACGACAGGTCGCTGAGATGGACCATGCCGTCGATGTCGCCGGGCAGGCCGACGAACAGGCCGAACTCGGTGATGTTGCGAACCTCGCCCTCGAGCTCGGTGCCCGCCGGGTACTTCTCCGAGAACGTGTCCCACGGATTGTCGAGGCACTGCTTGAGGCCCAGCGAGATCCGGCGCTTGGTCATGTCGACATCCAGCACCATCACCTCGACCTCCTGGCTGGTCGAGACGATCTTGCCGGGGTGCACGTTCTTCTTGGTCCAGCTCATCTCCGAGACGTGGACCAGACCCTCGACACCCGGCTCCAGCTCCACGAAGGCGCCGTAGTCCGTGATGTTGGTGACGCGACCCTTGACCTTGGCACCGGCCGGGTACTTGGCCGCCGCGCCATCCCACGGATCGCTCATCAGCTGCTTCATGCCCAGCGAGATGCGCTGCGTCTCGGGGTTGAAGCGCACGACCTGCACCTTGACGTGCTGGCCGATGGTGAGCGCCTCGCTCGGATGGTTGATGCGCTTCCAGGCGATGTCGGTGACGTGCAGCAGGCCGTCGACGCCACCCAGATCGACGAAGGCGCCGTAGTCGGTGATGTTCTTGACGACGCCGTCGAGCACCTGGCCTTCGCTCAGCTGGCCCATCAGGCGGTTGCGGTCCTCGGCGCGGCTCTCCTCGAGCACGGCGCGGCGCGAGACCACGATGTTGCCGCGGCGGCGATCCATCTTGAGGATCTGGAACGGCTGCGGCGTGCCCATCAGCGGGGTGACGTCGCGCACCGGACGGACATCGACCTGGCTGCCGGGCAGGAAGGCCACGGCGCCCGAGAGGTCGACGGTGAAGCCGCCCTTGACGCGTCCGAAGATGATGCCGTTGACGCGCTGCTGGTCGTTGAATGATTTCTCGAGAAGGGTCCAGGCTTCCTCGCGCCGCGCCTTGTCGCGCGACAGCATCGCCTCGCCTTCCTTGTTCTCCATGCGGTCGACGAAGACGTCGACGAAGTCGCCGGTCTTGATCTCGGGCGAGCCGTTGCCATTGGCGAACTCGCGCAGCGCGATGCGGCCTTCAGACTTCAGGCCGACGTCGACGATGGCGAAATCGCCGACGATGTTGACGACCTGGCCGCGAACGACCTGGCCTTCGAATCCAGTAGACTCGCCGAGTGCATCGTTGAGCATCGCCGCAAAATCGGCGGTCGCGGGATCGGCTTCCCGCAAGGCGGAACGTTTAGCCATTTCATCTCCTTCACAGACGATCCCGGACCAGGTTGCTGTCCGTCGGCCAACCGATTGATTCGGCGGATCCACTGCCTGGTAACGCCATCGGCCCGCGATTGCGCGCTCTCCACGCGTATCCGGCCGCAGCCTTCGGTACCTCTCCCGCTCGCGCTGCCGAAGGCTTCAGGCCCGGCGCGAGCGCGTCCTCTCGGAGATATGCTCGACGGCGGCGGCGAACACCGCATCGGCGTCGAGATCGCTCGTATCAAGCACGAACGCGTCACGGGCCGGCTTCAGCGGCGCCGCTTGGCGTTCGCTGTCGCGGCGGTCCCGCAACGTCATCTCTTCCAGAACGGCGCGCTTTATAGGCGCCGCCCCGGCCGCTTGCAACTCACGGAATCGCCGCTCGGCACGGGCTTCCAGGCTCGCCGTGATGAACAGTTTCACATCGGCGTCGGGGCAAATAACCGTGCCGATGTCACGCCCGTCGAGAATCGCGCCGGTCCGCCCGCCGGGCGGGTGGTGGGCAAAATCCCGCTGGAAATCCAACAGCTTGACCCGGACCTCCGGGATCGCCGCGACTTTCGACGCCGCCTGGCTGACGGGCTCGGTGCGCAGATCGGCCGCCAGGCGATCAGCCTCGCTGAGCGCCGACGCGGCGGCGATTGCATGCGCGGCATCGGCCGGATCGCCACCTTCGCGCAGCACCCGCCCGCCGACAGCGCGGTAGAGCGAGCCGGTATCGAGATGGGCGAGATCGAAGTGTGCCGCCAGGCGACGGGCCAAGGTCCCCTTGCCGGCTGCCGACGGCCCGTCGAGTGCTATGATCATCGCCGCCATCCTTTGGTCACGGTCTGCACTTAAGTCAACGACACGTGGCGAGCGTTCGCTCACTTTTGTCGAATGAGGGGGGACACCATGACCCGCTGGATCAACGCGGCAGCTGCGGCTGGTATCGCGGCACTCCTTGCCCTGACCGGCCTATCGGCCAGCGCCCAGCAGCAGGTCGTCGGCACGGTCGAGTCTCTTCAGGGCAAGGCTTCCGTCGATAGCGGCGGCGCCAAGCAGGCCTTGGGCACCGGGGCGGTGATCCGCCTGGGCGACGTCATCGAGACGGCGGCCGATGCCAAGCTCGCCGTGCGTTTCAACGACGGGACGTCCCTGAACCTCGGCCCCAGCGCGCGCTTCGCCGTCGACCAGTTCGCCTTCGATCCGGCGGCACGCAAAGGGGAGTTCGTCGGCCGCGCCCTGCAGGGCGGCTTCTTCTTCGTCGGCGGCCGCACCGAAGCGCAGCCCAACGCCAAGGTCGAGATCCGCTCGCCGCACGCGCTCCTGGGCGTGCGCGGCACCGCCTTCTTCGCCGGGCCGATCGACGGCGACTACGGCGTCTTCGTGCGCGAAGGCCGTGTCGCGGTCACCGCCGGCGGCGAGACGCTGCCACTGGCGGCGGGCGAAGGCACGACGATCAAGGCACCCGGCGACAAGCCCCAACCCAAGCGCGTCTGGGGCCAGGAGAAGATCACCCGCGCGCTGGGCAGCGTCGGCGTCCACTGAGCAGCGCTCCCTCCCCTCTCCCCTCGCGGGAGAGGGGCCGGGGGTGAGGGGGCGCCTCAACAGCACAGCCAGCCCATGACGATTCCGCGCGCCAGATCCCTGCGCAAAGACATGACCGACACAGAGCGTCGAATCTGGTTCGCACTACGTGATCGTCGCTTCGCCGGTTGGAAATTCCGGCGCCAAGTCCCCTTGGACAACTGCATCCCGGATTTCGTCTGTTTCGACTCGAAGCTCGTCATCGAAATCGACGGCGGGCAGCATGACGAGCGCGCCGCATACGACGCTCGACGGACCGCGCACTTGCAACGCTGTGGCTTCACGGTGCCGCGCTTCTGGAACAACGAGGTTCTTGGCAATCTCGAAGGCGTGCTGACGGTGATCGACCTGCACTTACGGGCGGATCGCGAGGCCCCCTCACCCCTAACCCCTCTCCCGCGAGGGGAGAGGGGGACATGATCGTCAGCCGCGCAGGTCGATGACGGCGTCGCGGGCGCCGGCGTCGAGACGCTTGAGGTGGATCGCGAGCAAAGGATCGTCGGGCCACTTGGCGCGCAGCTCGATCAGCATCGCGCGTGCCTCCGGTGCGCCGGTCGCCAGCGCGACGTAGGCGGCGTTCCAATCCTCGATGGCGGTGTCGGGCGCGCCTCCAGGGATGGTGGTGAAGACGTCGACAGGCTCGGCATGGCCGCGCACCAGCAATCGCGCCGCCGGGCGCAGTGCTGCACCCTCGACACGTTCGCGCGTCGCGCCGGAGACGCAGATGGTGCCGCCCAGTGCCTTGTTGGCCGCCTCGAGGCGCGCGGCGAGATTCACCGCCGTGCCATGCGCGGTGTAGTCGAGCCGCCGCCTTCCGCCGACGTCGCCGACCACGGCGGTGCCGCTGCTGACGCCGATGCGTGTGGCGCCGAAGACTTCGCCCTGTTGCTCCATCTCGAGCGCGAAGGCGCGCGCCACCGTGTCCATCTCTCGCGCACAGGCCAGTGCGCGGGCGGCATGGTCGGATTGATCGAGCGGCGCGTTGAACATCACATGCACGGCGTCGCCGACAATCTTGTCGATCGTGCCGCCGTGGCGCACGCCGATCTCGCACAGGGTGTCGAGGTACCGGTCGAGCAGCGCGATCAGCCTGCGCGGCCCGACGCGTTCGGTGAGCGAGGTGAAGCCCGCGATGTCGGTGAAGACGAACGACATGTCGCGCTGCTCGCCGTCGAGCCGCAGCAGGCCGGGTTCAGCGGCGAGGCGGCGCACCACGTCGGGCGAGAGATACTGGCTGAATCGTGCGCGCAGGCGGCGCTGCTGCATCTCGACGCCGACATAGCGGCCCAGTGCGGCGACCGAAAAACCGATCACGGCCGCCAGCAACGGCGCGGTCGCGTCGAGCAGCAGATGCGGGCCGGCGAACGACCACCAGACCACGCCGATCAGCGCTGCATCGAGCACAAGGGCGGCGAGCAGCGCGCGTATGGCGCGCAGCCGCGCTGCTGCAAAGGTCGCGAGCACACCGATCACCAACAGTGCTGCGAGTTCCGCGCCGTCGGCCCAGAACGGTCGATCGAGATGCCAGCCGGACAGCATCTGCTCGATCGCCTGGGCGTGGATCGACACGCCGGGCAGATAGGGCGCCATCGCCGTCGCGCGCAGATCGCCCAGGCCCGCGGCGCTGGCGCCGACCAGCACAATGCGGCCTTTCACCAGTGCAGCGAGTTCCGCGCGCAGACGATCGTCAGGTGCATCGCCGGCCAGCACGCGCGCGGCCGACAGCCAGCGCGCGCGATCGGCGATGGGATCGACGCTGTGCAGCCAGATCTGCCCGTCCGGCGTCGTCGGCACCACGAGCTGGCCGATACGCAGCGCGCGCACGCCGTCGCGGCCGCCGCCCACCGGCCCAACGCGCACGCCGATGGTCGTCTCGCCCATCGCCACGCGTAGCGCCTCGACGGCGAAACCGGGCACCGGCGTGTCGCCGGCCGTCTGCAGCAGCGGCACCTGGCGCACGACCGCGGTGTCGGACTCGCCGATGCTGATGCTGCCCAGCCCGCGCGCGGCGTCGAGCAGCACTGGTAGTGGCGGCAGCACGCCGCCGAAATGATCGACATGATCGGCCAGCGGCGGACCGATCACCGCCAGCGACGCCTTGGACTGCACCGCCGCGCCGCGATTGGCGGTCAGCAGCTGGCCCAGCACGACCGGCGCGTCGCGGATGGCGGCGGCGAACAGCGCGTCGTTGTCGGGCAGCTTGTCCATGGCCTCGACCAGCGAGGCGTCGCCGCCGCGGCGCGCGACTTCGCCGACGATGCGTGCCGGCGACAGGCGGTCGGGCTCGGCGAAGACGATGTCGAGCGCGATCGCCACGGCGCCGGCGTCGTGCAGGCGCTTCACAAGGGTCGCGAGGCGATCGCGCGGCCAAGGCCATTGGCCGATGCGCGCCAGCGACTCGTCATCGATATCGACGATGCGCACCGGCAGGTCGGGCAGCGGCCGCGGCATCAGCCGCTGCAGGGTGTCGAACTGCGCCAGGCGCAATTCGCGCACCGGTGTCGGATCGAGCAGGCGCGCCGCGGCCACGGCGAGCACCGCGACGATGCCCAGCGCCAGTGGCGGCAGCCGGAGCAGCCGGGTGCGCCAGTCCACGTCTTCAGTCCTTCAGCGCCGCGGCGATGTCCTCGAGCGCGTCGCGGTCGCGCACCACGATGTAGCCGCCGTCGCGCGCCAGCACGCCACTGGCCTGCCAATCCATCAAATGCCGGTTGACCTTCGAGCGGCTGCCGGCGACCAGCTGACCCAGCTCGCTTTGCGACAGGCGCAGGCGCAGCTTGGTGCCGTTCTTGGTCGCCTCGCCCACCGTCTCGGCAAGCGACAGCAACAGGCGCGCCAGACGCGCACCGAGCTCGAGCAACGCCACCGATTCGAGCTGCGTGCTGGTGCGCCGCAGACGACCACACAGCACGCGCATGATCGCCGCCGCCAAATCGGGATTGCGTGCCAGCAGCGGCATGAACTCGGCGTGCGAGATCGACAGGATCACGCTTTCGGTATGGGCCAGGGCGTCGGCGCTGCGCGGTTCGCCGTCGAGCAAGGCCAGCTCGCCGAATTCCTGGCCCGGCTCGATGATGTTGAGGATGATCTCGCGGCCCTCGGCCGAGGACACCACGATGTGCACCTGGCCGGAGACGACGAACAGCATGCCCGAGCCGTCATCGCCGCGCTGGAAGATGGTCTGGCCGGCGGCGTAGCGCTTCTCGCGCAACAGCGCGGCGACGCGATCCAGCTCGGCCGGCGCGCAACCGCGGAACAGGTCGGTGCCAGCGACGAAGCGGCGGCGATCGGTGGCGGAGAGCGGCGACATGGCGCGGATGTTGGCATCGCGCGCAAATCCGACCAAGCGCTATCGCATAACCATCAGACGTCGCCGATGCGGGCGCCCAGGCCGTTCATCATGGTGATGAAGCCGGGAAAGCTGGTGTCGATCGCTTTGGCGTCGTCGATCGTGACCGGCGCCCGCGCGGCCATGCCGAGCACCAGGAAGGCCATGGCCACATAGTAGTCGGAACCGGTCTCGACCATGCCACCACCCGGCACGGCGGCGCCCATGCCATGGACGTGCAGGTAGTCGGCGCCCAGCTCGGCCTTCACGCCGTTGACCGCCAGGCCCGCGGCGATGAGGGCCAGCTTGTCGCCGTCCTCGCGCAGATCGGCCAGGCCGGCCATACGGCTGGTGCCGGTGGCGCAGGCGGCGGCGATGGCCAGCGCGGGATACTCGTCGATCATGGTCGGTGCGCGGCTGGCCGGCACGTCGACGCAGCGCAGCGCGCCGCCCTTGACGCGGATATCGGCGACCGGCTCGCCGCCCATGGTGCGGCGGTTGGTGAAGGTCAGGTCGGCGCCCATCTCGCGCAAGGTCTCGAACAGGCCGGTGCGCAACGGGTTGACGCCGACATTCATGATCGTGACGTCGCTATCCTTGGCCAGCGCCGCCGCGATCACGGCGAACGCGCCGATCGAGGGATCGCCCGGCACCACCAGGGCGCGGCCCTTGAGCTCGGGCTGGCCGACAACGGTGATGGCCAGCGCCCCGCCGTCCAGGCGCTGCCGGCGCAGGGTGGCGCCGAAGCCTTCCATCAAGAGCTCGGTGTGATCGCGTGTCGGCTCGGGCTCGATCACCGTGGTCTCGCCCGGCGTGTTCAGCGCCGCCATCAGGATCGCCGACTTCACCTGCGAAGAGCGCGCCGACATGCGGTGCTCGATGGGCAGCGCGGTCTGCGGCCCGGTGATCGCCAGGGGCAGGCGCCCGCCGCTGCGGGCGATGAAGCGTGCGCCCATGCGCGACAGCGGCTCGATCACCCTGAGCATCGAGCGCCGCTGCAGATAGGGGCCGCCGGTGACGAAGCTGGTGAAGTCATGGCTGGCCACCAGGCCGGCCAGCATGCGCGCCGAGGTTCCGGAGTCGCCGAGATGGACAATGTCGTCGGGCTCGCGAAAGCCGCCCACCCCGACACCGTGGATGCGCCATTCGCCGCCGCCGAGGTGATCCAGGGTGGCGCCCAGCTGGCGCAGCGCCGTGGCCGTGGCGACCATGTCGGGCCCCTCGCGGGTGCCCCGGATGGTGGTTTCGCCCACCGCCACCGCGCCCAGCATCAGGGCGCGGTGCGAAATCGCCTTGTCGCCAGGCAACCGCGCGCGACCCTCCAGGCGGGTCACGGGCGAGGACTTCAACAAATGCGCGGTGGCAGCACGCATCATGTCGACTACTCCCCCTCGCAGTGGCCTCCCGCCCGGCTGGGGGCGGGCGGAAAGGCGCGGCAATTTGCTTTTGACAGGGACCGGCACGCATGGCAAACGCGCGGACCTGCCGCCGGGAGCCATGCCGCCGCTCCGGGCGAGCTATCTATTTCCGGATCGAGCAAGAGGCCGAGATGGTCAAAGCCGCATGGGGAACCAAGCGCACCTGCCAAAGCTGCGGTGCGCGGTTCTACGATTTGAACAATTCACCGATCACCTGCCCGAAGTGCCATCACGCGCACGATCCGGAGGATTTCCTCAAGACGCGCCGCAGCCGCGCTGCCGCCGGCGCTGCCGCAGCGGCCGCCGCCAAGGCCGCCGCCGCCAAGAGCAAGGCCAAGGAGGTCGTGGACGGCGTCGCGCTCGACGGCGGCGAGCTGCCCGAGGTCGAAGGCGACGAGGCGGCCGACGATGCGGCCTTGGAGGATACCGACGATCTGGCGGAGGAGGATGCCTCGCTCGACGTCGATATCGAGGAGAAGCCGGGCGACGAGGAGACCTGAGCGAATCCGCTTGCGCGCCGCGCAGACGCTTCATATCTAGTCGCGCACGCCCGCGCCCCAGCGCGGTGCAACGGGTTTCGGGGCCATAGCTCAGCTGGGAGAGCGCTACAATGGCATTGTAGAGGTCAGGGGTTCGATTCCCCTTGGCTCCACCAATTGAAACAAGGGCCTGGCGGGCAACCGCCAGGCCCTTTGCTTTCGGCCTGATCTAGGCGGCCTTGGGACGGATCTGCACGTTGACCTGAAGGTCGAGATCGAAGGTGACCGCATAGGGTTTGCCCTCGAACATCGATTGCGCGCCGTTGGTGGTGAACCGGCCCTCGACACGATCGCCGGCAAACTTGACGTCCACGCCTTTGACCACGTTGTTCAGCGTAATCGGATTCTGCGGGAAGTCGGCATGAGCCAGCTGGGCCTGGGAGACCGCGCCACCAGGCTTCGCCAGCGAAATGGTGACCGCGCTGCCGAACTCGCCGAACTCGGCGTCACGCGCCGGGGTCTTCGAGGCGGCGTGGGCTTTCTCGGTCGCAACGATGACCAGCTTGTCCTTGTCCGTTTCGTAGGCACTGACAAAGGCCAGCTTGGCCGTCTTCTTTTGCGCGATGAATCGGCCGGCAACCGTGTCGGCCGCGCGCGCAAGGCTCGGCATCAAGGACACGGACGCGGCGCTTAGTACGAAGGCCCGGCGGATCATCCTGCAAGCTCCCCAATCAACAGCCGTGTCTGCCTACACTCGCAGAGCGCCGCCGAGTTGACGAGCCATCCCGACCGGGTCCGCGCCCTCGCGAAACAAACGAAACTATTCTCGGCGCTGGCGCAGTTTGTTGGAAACGAGTGGGGCCTAGATTGGCCTCATCGAAAAGCCGCTGAGGCGGCCACCACCGAAGCCCGAGGGAGCCTCCGATGTTCCGCACCGACCTGATCGCCGCCGCCGCCGCCACGATGATCGCCGCTGCCCCGGTTGCCGCCGTCACCGTTCAGACTGCCGAGATCACCGTCGTTGCCCCCGCCCAGGCCGGCACGGTCCCACAGCAGCTCAGCGGCGAGTTCTGGAACGGTTCACGCTGGAACGGCGTGTTCACCGACGAGACCGCGCTGTCCGACGACGCCATCGACGCCTTCCTGGCCGCCATCGACCCCGTCAAGGCCGCCGCCTGATCGATCGGGCGTCGCACCACGAACAAGGGCCTGGCGGGTGACCGCCAGGCCCTTTTGCCTTTGGCAATGAGCCCGGATGGACCAGCCTTCTCCACCTATCGCTGGTCCGCGGGGCACATCGTCTAAAGTCCGAAGCGCGCGCCGGCGTCGCGGAACTCCTTGGCCCGGCGTTCCATGTCGTAGGGTTCCTCGCGCAGAGTCTCAGGATTCCACTGGCTGCGTGGTGCGCCGAAGAAATCGCCGCCGTAGAGCTGCAGCGCGCACGACATGCGGCCCAGCGGATTGGTGACGGTGTGGATGATGTCGCGGCCCAGCGGGTGGGCATCGCGCACGCGCAACGCCTTGGCGCCCGCCGCCTCGATCACCTCGCCCTGCCGCCGCCAGAAGATGTTGTCCTCGCAGCCCGAATAGACGCCGATCACCGCCCACATGCTGTGATTGTGCGGCGTGACCGTCATGTAAGGCGGCCAGTTGATGTTCAGGATGGTGAGCTTGTCGGAGCGATAGAGCGGGGTGATGCCGCTCTTCGTCGGCTCGCCGAGCGCGGCGATCACCTCGCCCGGCTCCGACACCGCGCGGGCGACGATCTCGCGCACCGCCATGTGGCTGTCGTCGCTCTCGACCGCCTTGCGGCATTCCTCGATGAATCCGTCCTTGTCGAAGCGCATGGCCGCCTCCGTCGGTGGCAAGGCCCGTATCGTGGGCCCTACGGCCGGCGGCGCGCAACCAGGTTGCGCGCATCGCGCACCGCCTGGTCGGCCTCGGCGATCTGCTCCGAGGACATCTTCGCAGCAACCATCTCGCGCAGGCCGTCGGCGACATCGTCGCCCTGCGCCGCCGCCAGCGCGAACCAGCGATAGGCCAGCGTGTAGTTCTGCGGCACGCCGCGGCCGTTGTAGTACAGGAGGCCGAGATTGACCTGCGCACCGACATCGTCCTGGTCGGCGGCCAGGCGATACCACTTCGCCGCCTCGGCATCGTTGCGCAGCACACCGTTGCCATTGGCGAAGGCGTAGCCCAACGCGAACTGCGCACTGGCCTCGCCCTGCGCTGCCGCCAGCCGGTACAGGCGCAGCGCCTCGGCGTGGTCCTGCTTCACGCCGCGACCCTCGGCGAAGAAATCGCCCAGCGCGCGTTGCGCCGGCGCGTAGTCCTGCTCCGCGGCCATCCGATACCAGCTGAGCGCCTCGTCGACGTCCTCGGCCACGCCGAAGCCGTTGTCGTACAGGAAGCCGACGCTGTATTGCGCCAGCGCATCGCCGTTCGCCGCGATCGGCCGCCACAGCTGCAGCGCCTCGGCATAGTCCTGCTTCACGCCGTGGCCGTTGAAATACATCAAGCCGATATTGAACTGGGCATAGACATCACCCTGCTCGGCGAGCGCGCGCCACAGCCGCAACGCGGTGGCGTAGTCCTTGCGGTACGCCGCGGCGTCAGCGTCTTCGAACGGCCCAGCGATTGTCGGCGCGGACATGGCCAAAGCCACCGCGACAAGCGCCGCTCCGACAGCAAGCCTCATGGCTGGTTCCGGCAGTCGCCCACACTGCCGCTCCCCGACGATTCTCGTACCGAGAATACGCGATCAGCGTTTCACAACCGCGTCGGTGAGTCGAGACATGATGGCTTCAACGCCCGGGCAGAAAGCTGACGGACGCGAGTCTACGGCGTGTACACGCAGGTGGCGTGGGAGTCTTCGCGGCGGCCGATCCAGCAGCGGCCGCTGTGGCTGACATAGCCGAGCTCGTGGCCGTCCTCGTCGCACAGCGCCGGATCGGGCACCGCGTCCTGCGGCCCCTCCCACGCCTCAAGCGCGGCACGGAACATGGTCGAGGCCTGTTCGTAGCTGTCGATCGGGTAAAGCTGATCGCCCACGCGCAGGTGGGTGACACGGGTGAGGATCGCGGAGTCCAGTGGCATTGGTGCCCCCTTCAGGCACGGCAGTCTCGCTTCAGGTAACGTGCTGAATCCTCGCGCGTTGCGGCGTCGGAATTGCGGCATGAATCGCCGTTTTGCCGACTCAATCGCCCAGGGGATTCAATCCAACGTCTGGCGGAAGCGCGTGACAGCGATGGTCATGGCCACCAGCATCAGGCCGAACAGCGCCAATGCCTCGATGCCGAGATCGGAGAGCGTCGCGCCTTTGAGCAGGATGCCGCGCACGATGCGGAGATAGTGGGTCACCGGCAACGCCTCGCCGATCCATTGCGCCCAGCGCGGCATGCCGGCGAAGGGGAACATGAATCCCGACAGCAGGATATTTGGCAGGAAGAACATGAAGGTCATCTGAATCGCCTGCAGCTGATTGCCGGCGAGCGTCGAGAAGGTGTAGCCGATCGACAGGTTCACGGTGATGAACAAGGTCGTCAGCAGCGCCAGCAGCCAGATGTTGCCGATCACCGGCACGTCGAAGATGAAGACGCCGGCGACCAGGATCAGCAGCGCCTGCAGGAAGCCGACCACGACATAGGGCGCGATCTTGCCCAGCATGATCTCGACCGGGCGGATCGGCATCGACAGCAGGCTCTCCATCGTGCCGCGCTCAATCTCGCGCGTCACCGAGAGCGCGGTGAAGATCAGCATGGTCATGGTGAGGATCGTGCCCAGCAGGCCGGGCACGATGTTGAGCTGCGTCGAACCTTCCGGATTGTAGCGGCGGTGCTGGAGCACCTCGAACAGCTTGGTGCCCTCGACCACGGCAGGCAGGCCGCGATCGCGCAGCAGCGCCATGGTCACCGCCGTCTCCAGCGCGCCCAGGGCGCTGCCCGTGGCGACCGGATCGGAGGCATCGGCGATCACCAGCAGCGCCGGCGTCTCGCCGCGCCGCACGGCGCGCGCGAAGCCGGCCGGAATTTCGACGACGAACAGCACGTCGCCGGATTTCAGCATGTGGTCGACCTCGGCTTCACTATGCGCCACGCGGCGGACGTCGAAATAGGCGGTGTTGCGCAGGCCGGAGAGGATCGAGCGGCCGAGATCGCTGTCCTCCTGCATCAGTACAGCGGTGGGCAGATTGCGCGGCTCGGTGTTGATGGCGAAGCCGAACAGCAGCAGCTGGATCAGCGGGATCGCGATCATGGTAGCGAAGGTGATGCGGTCGCGCTGGAGCTGCAGCAGCTCCTTCACGAACATCGCGCTGACCCGGCCGAACATCAGAAATTGTCCTCGGCATGGGACATGAGATCGATGAAGACGTCTTCGAGCGTTGCCTCGTCAGGCTTCCAGCGCCAGCGCTTGTCCTTGCGGAACGGCTCGATCGCACGATTGAGCTTCTCGGCGTCACGACCGCTGACATGCAGCGAGGTGCCGAAGGGCGCCACCATGTCGATGCCCGGCAGCTTCTCGAGCTGCTCGGAGAGCTCATTCAGGTCCTCGCCTGACACCGTCCATGTCGTGAGATGAGCCGCGGCGACCACCTCATCGACCGTGCCCTGCGCAAGCAGGCGGCCATAGGCGATGTACGCGATCTCGTGGCAGCGCTCGGCCTCGTCCATGTAGTGCGTCGAGACCAGCACGGTCAGCCCATCGGCCGCGAGATGATGGATCTCGGTCCAGAATTCGCGCCGCGCCTTGGGGTCGACGCCGGCGGTGGGCTCGTCGAGCAGCAGCAGCTCTGGCTCCGGCAGGGTGCACGCACCCAGCGCCAGGCGCTGCTTCCAACCGCCGGAGAGATTACCGGCAAGCTGCTCCTCGCGGCCCTTCAACCCCAGCCGCTCGATCGCCGTGCGCACGCGCTCCTTCGCCTTGTCGAGACCGTAGACGCGGGCGACGAACTCGAGGTTCTCGCGGATCGACAGATCCTGCCAGAGCGAGAAGCGCTGCGTCATGTACCCGACGCGGCGTTTGATCAGCACGCTTTGCGTGATGATGTCGTAGCCCAGGCAGGTGCCGTGACCTGAGTCCGGCGTCAGCAGGCCGCAGAGCATGCGGATGGTCGTGGTCTTGCCCGAGCCGTTGGGCCCGAGGAAGCCGTAGATCTGTCCGCGCTTGACCTGCATCGACAGGTCGCGCACCACGACGCGGCCATCGAAGGACTTGGTCAGCCCCTGCACGTCGATGACGACATCGCCGTTCATGACGCCACCCAAGCATTCCCTTCCCCCGGAGGGGGAAGGTGGCGCGCGTAGCGCGACGGAAGGGGGATGTCGAAGACGAACGCGGGAGTCCGACTTCGACATCCCCCTTCCGCCCTCCGGGCACCTTCCCCCTCCGGGGGAAGGTAGGCGTGATAGATCGTCCACATCACGGCACCACGAATACCGCGATCGGCTGGCCGACGCGCAGCGCTTCAGGTTGGTCGGGACGCGCCTCGACGCGGAACACCAGCTTGGCGCGCTCGTCGCGGCTGTAGATCACCGGTGGCGTGAACTCGGCCTGGCTGGCGACGAAAGAGATTCGCGCCGTGAGATTGGGTGGGCAGCCGTCGCAGGTGATGCGCACGCTCTGGCCTGGCGCGAGGCCCGGCAGTTTGGCCTGCGGCACGAAGAAGCGCAGCTTCACGTTGGCTGGTGGCAGCAGCGAGACCACAGGCCTGCCCGCCGGCACGATCTCGCCCGGACGGTAGAAGACCTCATGCACAATGCCGGCGACCGGCGCCGCCACCGTGCGCTGCTTCAGACGCGTTTGTGCCGACTCCACACGCGCCTGGGCCATCGCCACCGTGCGCCGGGCCGCTTCGATGTCTTCCTCGCGACCGCTCAGGCCCGCGACCTGGATCTGGCGCTGCACCTCGGCCAGGGCGGCGCGGTCGCGATCACGCGCCGACTCGGCCTGCTCCAGCCGCGCGCGCGTCGCCACGCCCTGCGCCACCAGCGCCTTCGAGCGCTCGTACTCGGCCTCCGACAGGTCGAGCGCGGCCCGGGCGCGCGCTTCGCTGGCGCGCAGCACGGCGATCTCCTCCGGCCGCTGCGTCGCCGCCTCGATGCGGGCCAGTCGCGCCTTGGCCTCGGCCAATTGCGCTTGCGCGGCCTGGAGATCGGCGTCCTGCAGTGCGTGCTCCATGGCGAACAACGCATCGCCGGCCGCGACGCGCCGTCCTTCGCTCACCGAAAGCTGTTCGAGTCGCCCCGCCTCGTCGGCGGCGACGAAGACGAAGTCGGCTTCGATCCAGCCCTGCCAGCCGGCAGCCGCCGGCGCACGATGCAGCCACCACCATGCGCCGCCGCCGATCACGGCCAGCAGCGCCACGATTCCCCCGATCACCCGCGCGCGTTTCATGGCGCGGCCCTCCCCTCGCCGACCAGCAGACCGACATGCGCGTCGATCAGACCCTCGACATCGAGCGCCGCGATGCGGCCGAACAGCATGTCCCAGACCACCGCCAGCAACAGCGGCGCCATCACCAGCTGCGGAAAGCGCGCCGGCGCATCGTTGGCGATCTCGCCGCGGGCAGCCGCACGAGTCATCAGCTTGTGCATCAGCGCCAGGCCCGGCGCGACGATCTCGGCGTGATAGAACGTCACCAGGCGCGGGAAGCGCGCGCCTTCGGTGATCAGCAGACGCAGCAAAAGCTTGCGGTCGCTGCCCAGCACCTCGCGCGCGAAGGTCGCGAACAGCAGCTTCAGCACCTGGCGCGTCGGCACGTCGGGCAGATCGGCGACCTTCTGCAGATTGTCGAGCAGCGGGCGGATCGCGCCCTGCACCAGAGCCTCGAACAGCGCCTCCTTGTCGGCAAAGTAGAGATAGAGCGTGCCCTTGGCGATGCCGGCACGGCGCGCGACGTCGTCGAGCCGCGCCGCGGCAAAGCCGTGCGCCGCGAACTCGACCAGCGCCGCATCGAGGATCGCGCGGCGCCGCGCCTCGCTCTGCTCTGGAGCGCGCGGTGGACGGCCACGGGGCCGGGGTTTGCTGGCGGGTCGCTTCATTTCTTTTTCCGACTGACCGGTCAGTCATATAATTCATCGTGGCGGATCGCGCAAGGCCGATCGCCATGGCCTCAAACGGCGGATGGCCTATGCTGGTGCCCATCTGGGGTGAGGAAATCCGATGGCCCATCCGGGCGTGCATCTGATCGGCAGCGTCGCCATGCCGGACGCCGAGAGCGTGTTCCGCGCCGTCGCCGGCGAACTCGGGCCGTGGCTCAAGCGCATTCCCGACGGCGAGACCGGCAAGCGCCACCGCTGGATCTTCTGGCAGCAGCAGATGCTGCTCGACCACCCGGCGATGCAGATCGACAAGGCAGCCGAGACGCTGAAGCTCTACCAGTGGGACGGCCAGCTGATCCGCGAGAGCGAGCGCATCGGCTTCAAGCCCGGCGTCGATCCCAAGACCGTCGAGTACGAGACCGGCTACGCACCGGCGGCGATCGAGTCGTACGGCGTGTTCAGGCGGCTGCGCGATGCCGGTGCGATCCCGAAGGGCGTACGCTTCCAGGTGGCGCTGCCGACGCCGATGGCGTCGGGCTACATGTATGTCAGCCCCGCGGCGCTCGCTGACTACCTGCCGATCTATGAACGCTCGTTGCTCAAGGCGCTGAACCAGATCTGCGCCGCGATCCCGCACCAGGACCTGTCGATCCAGTGGGACGTCTGCCAGGAAGTCCTGGTGTTCGAGAACTACTTCAAGCACCGCCCGGCCGACTACAAGGAGCAGGTGCATGCCGAGCTGGCGCGGCTGGGCAACGCCGTGCCTGTCGATGTCGAGATGGGCGTCCATCTCTGCTACGGCTCGCCGCGCGATGAGCATCTGGTGATGCCCAAGGACATGGCGATCCTGGTCGAGATGTCGAACGGCTTCATCCCGCGTCTGACGCGCCGGCTCGACTTCCTGCATCTGCCGGTGCCGAAGGACCGCAGCGACGATGCCTA
>JAFAZJ010000026.1 GCA_019239835.1 Alphaproteobacteria bacterium
AAGCCGCGGAGAAGCCGGCAGGCCTGCTGGGCAGCCTGTTCGGCGGCCGCAAGAAGTAGCCGGGCGCAACCCGGATGCTCAACACACCGCGCTGGCAGGTCTGGTCGATACTCGGCGTCACGCTGTTCTGCGTGCTGCTCGCGCTGCCCAATCTTCTGCCGCGCGTGGTGCTGAACCACCTGCCGCATTGGTATGCCGGCAATCAGATCAATCTCGGCCTCGACCTGCGCGGCGGCGTGCATTTGCTGCTCGACGTCGACGTGCGCACGGTGCTGCGGCAGAACGCGATCAACCTCGCCGATACGATCCGGCCACGGCTGCGCGAGAAGGGTATCCAGGTCCGCGACGTGACGGCCGACGGCATGGCGGTGAACATCACCATCCGCGACGAGGCGCAGGGCAACGATGCGCTCTCGGTGCTGCGTGGCATCGATTCGGCGCTGACCGTCGAGCGCACCGGCCCGACCAGCTTCCGCATGGCGTACTCGGAGCAGGAGCAGGTGAAGCGCCGGCGGCAAATCCTCGAGCAGTCGATCGAGGTGTTGCGTCGACGCATCGATGAATCCGGCACCAAGGAACCGTCGCTGCAGATCCAGGGCGATGACGGCATCGTCATCCAGGTGCCGGGCGTGAATGATCCTGCCGAGCTCGAGCGCCTCGTCGGCAAGACGGCGCGACTGTCGTTCCGCCTGGCCGATACCGACTGGCTGCCGGGTCAGCCGACCTCCGCGCGCGCCGTGCTGCTGCCGACCAAGGAAGGCTGGGAGCAGGCCCTGAAATTGTGGGAGGCGCAGAAACGGCCGGACGAGAAGGAGCTGCGCGCCGGCGATGCCTGTCGCCGCTTCCAGATCCAGTGCCAGGCGGTACAGCGCACCATCATCGTCGGCGGCGAGGATCTCACCGGCGCCAGCGCGAGCTACGACCATCAGACGGGCCAGCCGATCGTCACCTTCCAGTTCAACACCGCCGGCGGCCGATCCTTCTGCCGCGTGACGACCAACAATGTCGGCCAGCCGCTGGCGATCGTGCTCGACGACGTGGTGATCAGCGCGCCGCGCATCAATTCCGCGATCTGCGGCGGCAGCGGCATCATCACGGGTCAGTTCACGACGCAGCAGACCAACGAGCTGGCGCTGCTGCTGCGTGCCGGCGCGCTGCCGGCGACCCTGACCATCGTCGAGAAGCGCACGGTGGGCGCCGATCTCGGCGCCGATGCCATCCGCGCCGGCCTGATCGCCTCGATCGTCGGCACGGTGCTGGTCGTGCTGTTCATGTTCATTTCCTACGGCCCGCTGTTCGGCCTCTTCGCCAACCTCGCCATGGTCGTGAACATGGTCATGGTGTTCGCCGGCATGTCGGTGCTGGGCGCCTCGCTCACGCTGCCCGGCATCGCCGGCCTGGTGCTGACCGTGGGCATGGCGGTGGATTCCAACGTGCTGATCTACGAACGCGTGCGCGAGGAGCAGGCGGCGGGACGACAGGCGCTGTCGGCGCTGGTCTCCGGCTACGAACGCGCTCTGTCGGCGATCATCGACGCCAACCTCACCACGCTGATCGCCGGCGTGCTGATGTTCGGTTTCGGCAGCGGCCCGATCCGCGGCTTCGCGACCACGCTGTCGCTGGGCCTCATCACGTCGATGTTCAGCTCGACGATCTTCACCCGCATGATCCTGGGCTGGTGGTTGCGCACCTACCGCCCGCGCGAACTGGTGATCTGAGGCCGCCATGTTGTGGAAGCCACTGCGCCTCATCCCGATCAAGACCGACTACGATTTCCTCGGCAAGCGCATCCCCGCGCTCGTGCTGTCGACCGGCATCAACATCGCCTCGCTGATCCTGGTCTTCACCGTCGGCTTCAATTTCGGCATCGACTTCCTGGGCGGCATCGCCGTCGAGGCGCGCTCGACCAAGGGGCCGGCCGATCTCGCCGCGATCCGCACCAGCACCGCCAGCCTGGGCGTCGGCGAGGTCTCGCTGCAGGAGTTCGGCAACAATGAGACCGTGCTGGTCCGTGTGCAGCGTCAGGATCCCGGCCCGACCTGCGTCGCCAATGCCGGCAAGGTGCTGAGCGCGGCACTGGGCGCCGGCTGGAGCATGAAGCCCGCCACTGGCGGCTTGGGCGGCGAGATCGAGGTTACTGCGCCGCAGCCTTTCAACGACGAACGCCGTGTCGCGGTGGCGCGCGCCATCGGCGTCAACGACGCCCAGGTGGCGCGCGGCGCCGGTCCGACGACGCGCGTGACCATGACGCCGGAGCAGCAGGCGGAATGGTGCCAGCAGGTGGCGATCCGCCTGGTGAGCGCCGCGCTGGGCGAGCACTACGACATTCGTCGCACCGAGTCGGTGGGACCCAAGATCGGCGCCGAGCTGATGCGCACCGGCATCATCTCCGTGGTGCTGACCATGCTGGGCATCGCCGCCTATGTCTGGTTCCGCTACGAATGGCAGTTCGCCGTCGGCGCGCTGGTGGCGCTGACCCATGACGTGCTGACCACGGCCGGCTTCTTCGTCATCACCCAGCTCGAGTTCAACCTCACGGCGCTCGCCGCGCTGCTGACCATCGCCGGTTACTCGGTCAACGACACCGTGGTGGTGTTCGACCGCGTGCGCGAGAACATGCGGCGCTACAAGAAGATGTCGCTGGTCGACATGCTGAACGTCAGCGTCAACGAAACCATGTCGCGCACCATCATGACGTCGGGCACGGTGTTCTTCGCCATGGTGGCGCTGGCGGCATTCGGCGGCCCGGTGCTGCACAGCTTCTCGTACTCGATGCTGTGGGGCGTGATCGTCGGCACCTACTCCTCGATCTGGATCGCCAACGCCAGCCTGGTCTATCTCAACCTCAGGCCCGAGCGGCTGCGGCCCGACGACGACGACGCGAAGCCCAACGCCAAGCCGGCGCGGCCCTGAGGCGACGCCGTCGTCCCGAGCAAGGGCCGAAGGCCCGCCGTCGAGGGACCTTCCGTCAATCCGGATTTTGATGAGACAAGGCCCTTCGACTACGCTCTGCTCAGGGCGACGGGTTTGTTGAATGACGACACCGACCGACAAGACACTGCCGATGCCCGATCCGTCGGAGCGGCAGGTCATCCAGAGCTACGGCGAAGGCGGCTTCAGGGTCAGCGACACGCGCCACGAAGGCGCGATCCTCGTGACGGCAGCGCGCACAACCGCGTGGGCGGGTGCCGCTGTCGCGGCGCTCGATCCGGCTTCGATTCCTGCCAATATCGATGTGCTGGTCGTCGGCTGCGGCACGCGCGCGGACTTCATGCCGCCGGCGACACGCGAGGCGTTCAAGCGACGCGGTGTTTCGCTGGAGGTGGCGGACACGCCGGCGGCGTGCCGCACCTACAATATCCTGTTGTCGGAAGGGCGGCGGGTTGCCGCCGCCCTTCTGCCGGTGCCTTGAGCGCTACACCAGGTTGGCGTTGGCGAAGTCCCAGTTGACCAGGTGGTCGAGGAAGACCTGCACGTATTTCGGCCGCTCGTGCTGGTAGTCGAGATAGTAGGCGTGCTCCCAGACATCGAGCGTGATCAGCGGCTTGTGGCCATGGACCAGCGGCATGTCGGCATTGCTGGTGCTGGTGACCGCGAGCTTGCCGTCGGCGATCACCAGCCAGGCCCAGCCCGAGCCGAACTGCGTCGTTGCGGCGTTCTTGAACTCCTCGGCGAATTTCTCGAAGGAGCCGAAATCCTCGTCGATGCGTTCGGCGATCGCGCCCGAGGGGCGACCGCCGCCGTGCGGCTTCATGCTGTGCCACAGGAAGGTATGGTTCCACACCTGGGCGGCGTTGTTGAAGATCTTCGCCTTGGCCTTCTTGCGCGCGGTGGCGCGGATGATGCCTTCGAGCGGCATCTTCGACAGGTTGGAGCCCTGGATCAGCTCGTTCAGCGTCTGCACGTATTTCGCATGGTGCTTGCCGTGATGGTGATCGAGCGTGCGCGCCGAGATGTGCGGTTCGAGCGCGTCGCGCGCGTAGGGCAGCGGCGGCAGCTCATGCGTCACCAGACTCTTCGTCGCCCGCGGCTCAGCCGGCGGAGTTTCCGTCAGATACGGATTGTGGTGGTCCATGACGCGACTCCTGTTGCTAGGGGATGGAGCCGATATAGGACCCGACCATGACAGGTGCACGGGTATCGCCGCAGATGCCCTGAAATGGCCAAACTTCGTGCGGGATGTGTTCTGCGACACAACGGAACTGTAACGAAAACGGGGCCCCGAAGGGCCCCGCTGGATGGTGTGTCGACTGACGTTATCTGTCAGAGGCCGCCATGCGATTGGGCTGCCATGCAATAGAGCATGCCGATCGACAGCATCGTGTTGGTACGCGACGCGATCAGCGCGATGCGCGCGGCGATGGGCTTCTGGTCGGCCGGCCAGTCGACCAGCCCGAGCACGCGCTTCTGGTTCGGCCAGATCACGAACCACACATTAAACGCCATGATCAGCGCCATCCACATGCCGATGCCGATGGCGTGCACGCCCTTCTTCAGCATCAGCGCTTCGAGCAGATAGCCGTTCATCCAGGCCAGCAGCAGGCCGGTGATCACGGTGGCCAGCGCGCCGTAGCGGAACCAGAACAGCACCTCGGGGGCGATGAACTTGCTGATCGCGGCGCGATGCTCGGCCGGCTCGATCTTGGGTACGGTCGGCACCTGGACGAAGTTCAGGTACCACAGCAGGCCGATCCACATGACGCCGGACATGATGTGGAGCCAGCGCATGATGAAGGTGGCGAAGGCGTGATCTACCCTCATCAGTCCGCCTGACACCGCGCCGACGATGACGATGATGGCGATCAGCAGGACGAGGCCTGCCAATAGCGTGCGTCCCAAAGATTGGAAGATGGCCATTACAGGCTCCCCTCGTTAATTCTTGTCGCAGACCGGATATCGGTTCCCGAAGGCTATCATATCGGTGTGTCGTTTCAATATGTGGTAGGTCCGCCCTGCGGTCGAACGAGGTATCGCGATGCAGCATGGCGCGCAGGGGGGTGACGGCGGTTTGGCGGCCGCCTGGGCTTACTGCGGCGCCCAGGTGCGCGCGGCCGACCACGACCGCTGGCTATGCAGCCTGTTCGCGCCCGAGACCGCGCGCCGCGATCTCTGGGCCCTGTTGGCCTTCAATCTCGAGATCGCCCGCACCCGCGAGGTCGTGCGCGAGCCGATGCTGGGCCAGATCCGCCTGCAATGGTGGCGCGAGGCGATCGCGGAAGCCTATGCCGGCCAGGTGCGCGCCCACCAGGTCATGGCGCCGCTGGCCGACGCCATCGCCCGCCACCGCCCGCCGCAGGCACATTTCGAGGCCCTGCTCGAGGGTCGCCTGCGCGATCTGGACGATGAGCCCGTCGAGACTCTGGCGGCGTTGGAAGCCTACGCCCGCGCGACATCGGCAACGCTCGCGCTGCTGATGCTCGACATGCTCGACGTCGACGATGAGAACGCGCGAGCGGCATCTGCCGCGATCGGCACGGCCTGGGCCCTGGTCGGGCTGGTGCGCGCGACGCCGCATCTCGCGGCCCGTCGCCGGCTGATGCTGCCGCAGGACCTGATGGAGGACATCAACCCCGAAACGCTGTTCACCGGCCGGCCCGACGACCGGCTGGCCGGAGCGTTGCGCGCCGTGATCGATCGCGCCGCCGCGCATTTGGCGGAGGCGCGCTGCTATCGCCGCAAGGTGCCGGCGGCAGCGTTGCCCGCGCTGATCTCCGCGCGACTGCTCGACCGCCAGATCGCACGCATCCGCCGTGCGGGTTTCCGGATCTTCGACCAGCCTGCGGAGACGCCGTCGCCCCTGGCGCCGATCCGCCTGTGGTGGGCGGTGCGCACGGGCGGATTCTGAGGCACGATGGCGCCATCGCGAGAACAGGAGACGCCATGCCCACGGCCAAGGCCAACGGACTGACCATCGCCTACGAGACCGCCGGTGATCCCCGCAACCCCACCATCCTGCTGGTGATGGGCCTGGGCGCGCAGCTCACGCTGTGGCCTGACGCGTTCGTCGAGGCGCTGGCGGCCAACGGCCTGCATGTCGTGCGCTACGACAACCGCGATGTCGGCCTGTCCTCGGATTTCGACTCCTTCGGCGTCGTCGACATGGGCGAGGTGATGATGAAGGCGATCGCCGGCAAGCCGCTCACGCCGCCGTACACCGTGTCCGACATGGCCGCCGACGGCATCGGCCTGCTCGATGCGCTGGGCATCAAGAGCGCGCATGTCGTGGGTCTGTCGATGGGCGGCATGATCGTGCCGCACATGGCGGTGGAGCACGCCGATCGCGTGCGCAGCATGACGGTGATCATGTCGAGCTCGGGCCGCCGCGGCCTGCCGCCGGGCAAGCCCGAGGCGGTGAAGATGCTGATGACGCGGCCGATGTCGAACGACCGCGCCGAGATCGTGCGCCACAGCCTGGCGCTGCGCCGCGCCATCGGCGGACCGGGCTATCCCGAGAAGGACGAGGTGCTGCTGGCCACGGTCGAGCGCCAGATCGATCGCCGCTACTACCCGCAGGGCGTCGGCCGCCAGTATTACGCGGTGCTGGCCGATGGCGATCGCACCAACCTCTTGAAGTCGGTGAAGGTGCCGACCCTGGTGATCCATGGCAGCGACGATCCGCTGCTGCCGGTGGAATGTGGCCGCGATGTTGCCGCCTCGGTGCCCGGCGCCGTCATGCACGAGGAACAAGGCATGGGCCACGAGATTCCAGCCCCGCTGTGTCAGTCGCTGGCCGCGAAGATCGCGGCGCACTGCAAGGCGGCAGCGACGCCGCGGTCTGTCGCGGCGGAGTAGGGTTCAGATCGCCGCCGTCCGCGCCCGCTGCAGGCAGGCGCGGATGCTTCGCGCGATGTGCAGGACGAGGCCGATGAAGGTCGCCGCCCAGGCGGCCAGCGCGATGGCGATGGTGATCTCGGGCACGATCTGCAGGAACGGCCAGCCCAACGCCTGGCCCAGCTCGAGCGTGCACATCGTGTACATGCCGAGCGGAAAGACCATGGCCCACATCGCTGGTTCGTAGGTCAGGCGGTCGCGCTTCCACGCATGGCGCCAGACCATCAACGCGACGAGCAACGGGATCCACCACGTGGCGACAGACCAGAAGAACACGGTGAGCCCGCGCAGGAACGGCAGGAACAGCTCGATCAGCGGCCAGCTCGGCGCGCGCAGGATCAGCGTCGCGCCCGCGAGTGTCGAGATTGCCACAGCGCCCATGGCGATCCAGTAGGGCGGACTGAAGTGGTGCGATTCCAGGCGCACGAAGATGAGTCGATGGAAGATCAGCGGGATCAGCGCTAGGTAGAGCATGCCGCCGATCATGAACATCGCAAGCACGAGAAGCTGGATCGGCTCGGTTGGCGTCGCTTCCGTGTCGAGCGCACTACGCAGGATCACGATGGAGTGTGTCGCCACGGCGGCGATCAGCCAGGCACCGTGGATGCCCTTGGCGATCGGCGGTTTGCGGGCACCGGTGATGACGGCGGTGAAGAAGCCGTACATCACGACGACCCAAAGCCCCACGCCGAACCACCACAACGCGCCAGCGAGCGCGTGCGCGTCGCTTACGACCAGAACCTGGGTCCCGAAGACGCAGGTTCCGGCCACCAGGGTGAAGAACCCGGGCGCACGCTGATGATCCGAAAGGTCCGCCGCCAGCCTGCGCGGAAAGACCGCCATCCGTACGAGCGTGAACACCCAGAGCGTGGGGTAGGCAATCCAGTTGACGACAAGCAGGGCCCACGCGATCCGGTGCATGTCGAGAAAGGCGCAGGCGATCGATGCGATGCCTGTGGCCATCACCATCGCGAAGTAGCCGGGAAACAGGTTTTCCGCGGCCTCGAGAATCACGGCGCGAAGGAGACCCGGCCGGACCGATGTGTTGGCCGCGATGGCTCTCTCTTCGCGTTCCGACATCCTTGCCCTCAGGCCGCGCGCATCAACTGGGCGCCTTTGTCGAGAAGCGGCAGGACCTTGTCCTTGCCTTCCGGCGGGACGCCGAACACGACGCGGTCGACGCCGGCGTCGCGCGCCTGCTTCAGCGCGTCGCCGTTCATGCCGACGCCGAAGATCGTGATCGGCACGTCGGCCTCGCTGCGGCCGGCTTCCTTCAGCATCTGGCGGAACGGTGCCAGCATGCCGAGCGTGTCGCCGCCGCGCCCGCCGATCGGCATCCAGCCATCGGCGTAGGCGATGGCGCGCCGTGCGCCCTGCGGGAAGCCGCCGCCGACGATGATCGGCGGATACGGCTTCTGCACCGGCTTGGGCCACTGCATCATCTCGTCGAACTTCACCATCTCGCCCGAGTAGGTCGGCTTCGACTTGGTCCAGATCGCCTTCATCGCCTCGATACGCTCGCGCATCAGCTTGAAGCGCGTCTTGAAGTCGGTGCCATGGTCGGCCATCTCCTCGGCGTTCCAGCCGCCACCGATGCCGAACAGCAGCCGGCCGTTGGAGATCCGGTCGACCGTCGCGACTTCTTTCGCCGTGTAGATCGGATCGCGCTGCACCACGAGGCACACGCCGGTCCCGAGCTTGATGGTCTTGGTCACCGCCGCCGCGGCGGCCAGCGCCACGAACTGGTCGTAGGTGTCGTAGTACCATTTCGGCAGGTCGGGACCGCCGGGCCACGGCGACTTGCGACTGGTGGGGATGTGGCTGTGCTCGGGGAACCACAGCGATTCGTATCCGCGTGCTTCTACCTCGACCGCCAGCTCCTGTGGCTGGATCGCGTAGTCCGTCGGAAACATCGTGATGCCGATCTTCATGCCTGGTCCTCCCCTCGTGATCTATCTTCCCCCGGACGGGGAATGTGGCAGCGCGCAGCGCTGACGGATGGGGGATGTTGAAGACGGACTCCTGCGTTCGTCTTCAACATCCCCCATCCGCCTTCGGCACCTTCCCCCTCCGGGGGAAGGTAAGACAAGGGTTATTCGGCCGCCTGACGAGTCACGCCCAGCCAGGCATCGAGATCGGCGAGCGCGCGGCTGGTGATCGCCAGCTTCTTGTCCTTGCCGCGCGGTGGACGCTTGGCGCCGGCGGGAGTCGGCACGTCGGGGAATAGCCCGAAATTCACGTTCATCGGCTGGTAAGTCGCGGCATCGGCGCCGCCGGTGATATGTGCCAGCAGCGCGCCCAGCGCCGTGGTGCGCGGCGGCGGCGAGGGTGCCACGCCCGATCGCTCGGCGGCGGCAAAGCGGCCGGCCATCAGGCCGACGGCGGCGCTCTCGACATAGCCTTCGCAGCCCGTGATCTGGCCGGCGAAGCGTAAGGCAGGGCGCGCCTTCAGGCGGAACGTGCCGTCGAGCAGGCGCGGGCTGTTGATGAAGGTGTTGCGATGCAGGCCGCCCAGCCGCGCGAACTCCGCGCGCTGCAGGCCGGGGATCATGCGGAAGATCCTGGTCTGCTCACCATGCTTCAGCTTGGTCTGGAAGCCCACGATGTTGAACAGCGTGCCCAGCGCATTGTCCTGGCGCAGCTGCACCACCGCATGGGGTCGTCTGCCGGTGCGCGGATCGGTCAGACCCACCGGCTTCATCGGCCCGAACGCCAGGGTGTCACGGCCACGCTCAGCCATCACCTCGATCGGTAGGCAACCGTCGAAGTAGGGCGTGTCCTTCTCCCACTCCTTGAACGACGTCTTTTCGCCCGCGATCAGCGCGTCGATGAACGCATGGTAGCCGTCGCGGTCGAGCGGGCAGTTGATGTAATCCGCACCGTCGCCCTCCGGTCCGACCTTGTCATAGCGAGACTGGAACCAGGCGATCTCCATGTCGATGGAGTCGCGATGCACGATCGGCGCGATGGCGTCGAAGAAGGCGAGGTTGCTCTCGCCGCTGAGCGCGAGGATCGCCTGGGTGAGCGCCGGCGAGGTCAGCGGACCGGTGGCGACGATCACGCTGTCCCAATCCTGCGGCGGCGCGCCGGCGATCTCCTCGCGGCGGATCTCGATCAACGGTTCGGCCTCGATTGCCGCCTGAACGGCGCCCGAGAAGCCGTGACGATCGACGGCGAGCGCGCCGCCCGCCGGCACCTTGTGCTGATCGGCGGCGCGCAGGATCAGCGAGCCGCAGCGGCGCATTTCCTCATGCAGCAGGCCCACCGCGTTGTTGGCCGCATCGTCGGAGCGGAAGGAGTTGGAGCACACCAGCTCGGCCAGCGAATCGGTGAGGTGGGCGTCGGTGCCGCGTATCGGGCGCATCTCGTGCAGCATGACGGGCACGCCAGACCGCGCGAGCTGCCAGGCGGCCTCGCTGCCGGCGAGACCGCCGCCGATCACATGCACAGGCTTGAACATCGCTGCCGACACCGCTTCAATCCAACCAAGCGTCCTGGGGAGGCGCAGCAATAGTCCCGCGGACCGACCGGCGCAATCGCCGGGGCGTCGCGGGCGATCGGGAGGATGAATGCCAGTCACGCGTCACAATCCGAAGACCGTACCGCTTGCCGGCAAGTACACCCACGGTATCGAGCTGCCGCCGGGACAGCGCGTTCTCTACGTTTCAGGCCAGGTCGGCACGGATGCCAAGGGCAAGGTCGCCGCGGGCATCGAGAAGCAGTGCGACAACGTCTTCAAGAACATCGGCACGGTGCTGAAGAGCGCCGGCATGAACTACGCCGATATCATCAAGGTCACCGTCTTCCTCACCGATCCGCGCTATATCGGCCCCTTCCGCGCGGTGCGCGACCAGTACATCCACGACCCGTTCCCCGCCTCGACGTTGCTGATCGTCAGCGGCCTGGCGTCGCCGGACATGATGGTCGAGGTCGAGGTGATCGCGGCGCGGCCCTAAGGGCTGGCCAACTCGTCCAATCGCCGCGCCAGGAAGCGCCGTGCCGGCGCCGAGGCGGTGAGCCGTGTCGCCTCGGCCAGCGCTGCCGAAGCCTCGGCATGCCGGCCCAGCCGCCGCAACAGCTCGCCGCGCGTCGCCGGTAGCAGGAAGTAGTCGGCGAGCACCTTCTCGCCGGCGAGGGCGTCGAGCTCGTTGAGCCCACGCGCCGCGCCTTCGGTCATCGCCACCGCCACCGCGCGGTTGAGGCGATGCACGGGTGAGGGCGCGATCGCCACCAGCGTGTCGTAGTAGGCGAGGATCGAGGGCCAGTCGGTATCCTCGAACGTCGCGGCGCGTGCATGCTCGGCGGCGATGCCGGCGAGCAGGTGGAATTCCGACAGACGCTCGCCCGTCGCAGCCTTCTGCAAGCGCGCGAAGCCCTCGGCGATTGCCGCAGCGTCCCAGCACGCGCGATCCTGATCGGCGAGCAGCACGATCTCGCCCGCGGCATCGGTGCGCGTCGGCAGGCGGGCGAGATGGAACAGCAGCAGCGCTGCCAGCGCCTGCACCTCGGGCCTGCCGGCGACTGCATGATCGGCGATCAGCCGCGCCAGCCGCACTGCCTCGCCACAGATGTCGGCGCGCACCAGCGCGTCGCCGGTGGCCGCGCCGTGACCTTCGTTGAAGGCGAGATAGAGCGCGTCGAGCACGGGCGCGAGGCGCGACGGCAACTCGTTCGAGGACGGCATGTCGAGCGACAGGCCGCGCTCCTGCACGCGCTTGCGCGCGCGTACCAGCCACTGCGCCACAGTGGCTTCCTCGCGTAGCACGCCGGCCGCGATCTCGCGTGTGGACAGGCCGCAACCCACGCGCAGGATCAGCGCCAGCCGCATCTCCGCCGACAGCGCCGGATGGGCGCACATGAAGAGCAGGCGCAGCTCGTCGTCGGCCAGCTCGTCGACGAAATGCGCACGGGGCGGCGCAGGCGCACGCGCCATCAGCTCGCGTTCGATGGCGTCGGCGTGGCGCCGCAGGCTGGCGTCGCGGCGCGCGGCGTCGATCGCCAGCCGTCGTGCCGCGGTGAACAGCCAGGCGGCGGGATCGTCGGGCACGCCGCGATAGGGCCAGACGCGCAGGGCCTGCAACAGCGCCTGCTGCGTCAGGTCCTCGGCGAGATCGAGACGACCCGCGCCCAGGGATCGCGCGAGCGCGGCGACGATGCGGCCGGACTCGCGGCGGAACAGCCGGTCGACCAGCGCGCCGACATCGTCGGATGGCGCCGGCCGCATGGCGCTCACATCTCCTGGATCTCGCGCACCTCGATGGTGCCGGTAGCGCCTGGCCGCACATGCGGGCAGCCCTTGGCGATTTCGCACGCGGCGGCGTAGTCAGCCGCCTCGACGATGAAGTAGCCGCCGATCAGCTCCTTGCTCTCGGCGTAGGGGCCATCCTTCACCGTGACCTGCGAGCCGCTGTGGTGCAGCACCTTGCCGGGGTCGTCGCGCAGCTTGTCGCTGCCGACCAGCTTGCCGGCCTCGCGCAGGCCCTGCGACCAGGCGCGGTATTTTCCAATGATCGCCTGCATCTCGGCCGGCGACAGCGCGGTGAAGTCGCGGGGGTTGTCGCGCAGCAGCAACATGAACTTGGCCATGTCCGTCTCCCTTGGTTGGACATCCTAGAGACGGATGGCGACGGCCGGAATCGACAGCTTCTTTCTAACCCATCGCCTGGCTGACCATGGCGAAGCGGCGGGCCGGGCCTGTGGGAGTTGGCGGCGTGCCGCGCACCATGATCGGCGACTCGCCGCCGCGCTTCAGCCCAAGCTCGTTCAACCAGGCGACGATCGCGGCATGCTCCTTCGGGACGTCGATGCGCAAGGGCTGGCCCGCGTACTGCCGCAGCCAGAATGCGATCAGCCGTCGCGCCTCGTGGTTCTCGCGCGCGACCACGGGGCCGATGACACGGCCGCTGCCGAACAAGCGGCAGATCGAGAAACCGACAATCGCGCCATCCTGGCGCAGGACAACGATTTCTCCGGCCTCGGCCAGCGCTTGCATCAGCCCATCGCGCGCATAGCCAAGCGCACTGGTGTCGAGCGCGATCAGCGCCGGCAGGTCGAAGGCGCTGGCGGGCTCGATCATGCCGGGAATCTGCGGATCGACGCCGGTGCCCATATGGGCGCCGTTGTCACCGATCGCCTCGAAGCCCAGCGAGTCGTAGAGACGGCGACCCGCAGCTGTGGAAATCAGTTGCAGCGAGCGGCCGGCAGCGTCGGCGACGGTGCGGGTCATCAGCGCGCGGCCCATGCCGCCGCGATGCACGGTGGGATCGACCGCGACCATGCCGATCGAGCCGAAATCCTCGCCGTAGGGAAACCACATCATCGCGCCACGCAGTGCGCCATCGCTGTCGAAGGCGCCCAGCCCGCGACCGGTCGACAGCGCGAACAGCCAGTCCTCGTAGCGATGCGCCCAGCCGACCGATGTGGTCAGGCCGTGCGCCGCCCTGGCATGCGCCGTCGTCAGCGGCGCGACCTCGAAGGACAGGCTCATGTCTACTATGCTCGCTTGCGGGCCGCGGTGGTGCCGCCCTTGCGCAGGTGCGGCGCGAGGTACTGGCCGGTGAAGCTTTCGGCGACGCGCGCGACGTCTTCCGGCGTGCCTTCGGCGACCACGCGGCCGCCACCGGCACCGCCATCGGGGCCGAGATCGAGAATCCAGTCGGCGGTCTTGATGACCTCGAGATTGTGCTCGATCACCAGCACCGTGTTGCCAGTCTCGACCAGCCGGTGCAGCACTTCGAGCAGCTTGCGCACGTCGTCGAAATGCAGGCCGGTGGTCGGCTCGTCGAGGATGTAGAGCGTGCGGCCGGTGGCGCGGCGCGACAGTTCCTTGGCCAGCTTGACGCGCTGCGCCTCGCCACCCGAGAGCGTCGTCGCCTGCTGGCCGATATGGATGTAGCCGAGACCGACCTGCTGCAGGGTCAGGAGCTTGTCGCGAATCACAGGCACGGCCTTGAAGAACTCGACGCCCTCGTCGACGGTCATCTCCAGCACGTCGGCGATCGACTTGCCCTTGAACAGCACCTCGAGCGTCTCGCGGTTGTAGCGCTTGCCCTTGCAGACGTCGCACTGCACGTAGACATCCGGCAGGAAGTGCATCTCGATCTTGATCACGCCGTCGCCCTGGCAGGCCTCGCAGCGCCCGCCCTTGACGTTGAACGAGAAGCGGCCGGGCTTGTAGCCGCGCGTCGTCGACTCCGGCAGCTGCGCGAACCAGTCGCGGATCGGCGAGAAGGCGCCGGTATAGGTCGCGGGATTGCTGCGCGGCGTGCGGCCGATCGGCGACTGGTCGATGTCGACGATCTTGTCGAGATGCTCGACGCCGTCGATGCGCTCGTGCGCGCCGGGCTGCTCGCGCGCGCCGTTCAGCCGCTTGGCCAGCGCCTTGTACAGGGTCTCGATGATCAGCGTGGACTTGCCGCTGCCCGACACGCCGGTGACGCAGGTGAAGGTGCCCAGCGGGATCGAGGCGCTGACATTCTGGAGGTTGTTGCCCTTCGCACCCTTCACCGTGAGCGCGCGCTTGCGGTCCATCGGCCGGCGCTTGGTTGGCACCTCGATCTGGCGGAAGCCCGAGAGATACTGGCCGGTGACGCTGTTGGGATTGCGCATCACCTGATCGGGCGTGCCCTCGGCAACGATATGGCCGCCATGCGCGCCAGCCGCCGGGCCCATGTCGACCAGATGATCGGCCGAGCGGATCGCATCCTCGTCATGCTCGACGACGATCACCGTGTTGCCGAGGTCGCGCAGCCGCGTCAGCGTGCGCAGGAGGCGGTCGTTGTCGCGCTGATGCAGGCCGATCGACGGCTCGTCGAGCACGTAGAGCACGCCGGTGAGACCGGAACCGATCTGCGACGCCAAGCGGATGCGCTGGCTTTCACCACCGGAGAGCGTGCCTGAGGAGCGGTTGAGGTTGAGGTAGCTCAGGCCGACATTGTTGAGGAAGCCCAGCCGCTCGTTGATCTCCTTGAGGATGCGCGCGGCGATCTCGCGCTGCTTGGCGCTGAGCTTCACCGGCAATCCGGCGAACCACTCGACCGCATCGCCGATGCCGAAGCGCGTGACCTCGCTGATGTTCAGCCCGCCGATCTTCACCGCCAGCGCTTCGGGCTTCAGGCGGTCGCCCTTGCAGGCCTCGCAGGCATGCTCGTTCTGGAAGCGCTCCATCTCCTCGCGCACCCATGAGGAATCGGTCTCCTTCCAGCGCCGGTTCATGTTGGGGATCACGCCCTCGAACGGCTTGGTCGTCTGGTACTGGCGGATGCCGTCGTCGTAGCGCATGGCGATCGGCTCGTTGCCGCTGCCCTTGAGGATCGCCTCGCGCATCTTCGCCGGCAGCTCGCGCCACGGCGTGGTCATCTTCTGCTTGAAGTGCTTGGCGATGCTCTCGAGCGTCTGGCCGTAATACTGCGACGACGATTCCGCCCACGGCGCCACCGCGCCTTCCGACAGCGACAGCCGGTCGTCGGGCACGACGAGATCGGGATCGAAGAACATCTTCACGCCCAGGCCATCGCAAGCCGGGCAGGCGCCCTGTGGCGCGTTGAAGGAGAACAGCCGGGGCTCGATCTCCTCGATGGTGAAGCCCGACACGGGGCAGGCGAACTTGGCCGAGAAGATCGTGCGCTCGCCGCCATCGGCGTTCTCGGCCACGGCGATGCCTTCGGCCAGCTCCAGCGCCGTCTCGAGCGAATCGGCGATGCGGTTGCCGAGATCGGGGCGCACGACGATGCGGTCGACCACGACGTCGATGTCGTGCTTGTACTTCTTGTCGAGGGTCGGCGCCTCGTCGATCTCGTAGAGCTTGCCGTCGACCTTGACGCGCTGGAAGCCGCGCTTGCGCCACTCCGCCAGCTCCTTGCGGTACTCGCCCTTGCGGCCGCGCACGACCGGCGCCATCAGGTACAGCCGCGTGCCATCCGGCATTGCCTTGATGCGGTCGACCATCTGCGAGACGGTCTGGCTTTCGATCGGCAGGCCGGTGGCCGGCGAGTAGGGGATGCCGACGCGCGCGTACAGCAGACGCAGATAGTCGTAGATCTCGGTGACCGTGCCCACGGTCGAGCGCGGGTTGCGCGACGTCGTCTTCTGCTCGATCGAGATCGCCGGCGAGAGCCCTTCGATCGAATCGACGTCAGGCTTCTGCATCAGCTCGAGGAACTGCCGCGCATAAGCCGACAGGCTCTCGACATAGCGCCGCTGGCCCTCGGCGTAGATCGTGTCGAAGGCCAGCGACGACTTGCCCGAGCCCGACAGGCCGGTGATCACAATCAGCTTGTCGCGCGGCAGGTCGACGTCGACGTTCTTGAGATTGTGCTCGCGCGCCCCGCGCACGCTGATGAAGCGGCTGGGCTCGGCGAGGCTACGGAAGGCGGGCTGGTTCTTGCTCATTGGGCACTGAACGCGCGAGGGGTACGGACCGGACGCGCATTATCCGTGCCACCGTCGTTCGCGCCATGTTCTTGTTGTCGAGGTTGTCCACAGATGGTGGACGGCTACGGCTCCGACAAGTGCCTATGCCGCCGCACCCTGTGCCGCCACGCGCGCCGTCGGCTTGTCGTTCATCAGCAGCTGGGCCGTGCCGGCGATCAGGCCGATCAGGACGCCGATCTTCCAGGCGGTTTCATAGTTGCCCATCAGGTCGTAGAGGTAGCCGCCGCCCCAGGCGCCGAGGAAGGAGCCGGCCTGGTGGCTGAGGAAGGCGAAGCCGGTGATGGTCGAGAGGTAGCGCAGGCCGAAGATCTGCACGACCAGCCCGTTGACCAGTGGGATCACGCCCAGCCACAGGATGCCCATGGCGGCCGCGAAGATGATCGTCGTCACCGGAGTCGGCGGCAACATGAAGTACAGCGCGAGCACGGCCGAGCGCGACAGGTACAGCCCGCCCAGCAAATAGCGCTTGGGGAAGCGGTCGCCGAGCCAGCCGGCGCCCCACGAGCTGATGATGTTGAAGCCGCCGATCAGCATCAGCGACAGCGCGCCGTAGTAGGCGCCGTCCATGCCGCAGCTCGCGAGATAGGTCGGCAGGTGCGTGGTGAGGAACACCAGCTGCAGGCCACAGACGAAATAGGCACAGGCCATGATGATGAAGCCACCATGGCTGCGCGCCTCGCCGAGCGCGCCGCCGATGGTCATCTTGCGATCGGCGGCGGTGCCGTTGGGCAGGCGGTCGGCGCCGCCGCCGATGAAGGCGGCCGGCAGCATGGCCAGCCCGAGGATGGCGAAAGCCCACAGCCCGGCGCGCCAGCCCTCCTCGCTCAGCATGTAACGCGCCAGCGGCGCGGTGAGCAGGCTGCCCACCGATCCTGCGGCGCCGACGATGCCGAAGGCGAGCGTGCGACGCTGCGGCACCACCACGCGCGCGGCGATGTTGGCGGTGACGCTCGAGCTGGTGCAGGACAACGCCGTGCCGATCAGCACGCCGATGCCGATGGTGAGGTGCAGCGCGGCGGTTGCCGTGGCCGCGAGGTAGAGCCCGAGGATGTAGAGCAGGCTGCCGCCGATCGCGACCCAGCGCGTGCCGAAGCGGTCCGCCAGCATGCCGGCGAAGGGCTGCGTCAGGCCCCAGGCGACCTGCTGCACGGCCACCGCGAAGGCAAAATCCGAGACGGCGATGCCGAGGCCTTCGGCCGCCGGCTTCTGAAACAGGCCGATGTTCTGACGCATACCCATGGCGAGCGTCATCATCAGCGCGGCGCTGCCGAGCAGGGCATAGGCCTGCCGGCGCGAGACAAGCTCGCTGTGGAACGGGGTCGACATGGCGCGGATAGTACGGTGTCGCGGAGTCGCGCGGCCACCCCTGCAGCGTGCGTCTCTGGCATGGCAGCCCGCTACGCGGAAGCGGACTGGAGCGATGGCAACGCCGCCGTGACGGGATCGTTGACCGACGGGGATTGCAGGGAGCCGACCCATGCTCGACATCGTCGCCGACGCCCGCGACCGGATGGTCGATGTCCATATCGCGCGCCGCGGTGTGCGCGACAAGCGCGTGCTCGATGCCATGCGCCGCGTGCCGCGTGAGGCCTTCGTCGAACCCGGCATGGAGGAGTTCGCCTACGAGGATTCGCCGCTGCCGATCGGCGCGCAGCAGACCATCTCGCAGCCCTACATCGTGGCGCTGATGGCCGAGGCGGCCGAGGTGAAGCCGGGCGACAAGGTGCTCGAGATCGGCGCCGGCTCAGGCTACGCCGCCGCCGTGCTGGCGGAGATCGCCGATCGAGTCTTCACCATCGAACGCATTCCCGCCCTGGGTGAAACCGCGCGCACACGCTTGCGCCAGGCAGGCTACGACAATGTCAGCCTGCACATCGGCGACGGCACGAGGGGATGGCCGGAAGAGGCGCCGTTCGACGCCATCCTGGTGGCGGCCGGCGGTCCTGATGTACCGCAGGCGCTGCGCGAACAGCTCGCGCCTGGCGGCCGGCTGGTCATGCCGGTGGGCGACGAGTCGGGCGAACAATCGCTTATCAAGGTCACGCGCACCGGCGCGCGCTTCCATGAGGAGAGGCTGGGCGGCGTGCGCTTCGTGCCGCTGATCGGCGAGCAGGGCTGGGCCGAGGATGGCAGTCGCGCCGCGACCGACCATCGGCCCAGTCGCACGCGCAGCCTGCCCGAGATGATCGCCGAGGCGGCCGAGCCTTTGCCCGATTTCGACGATCCGGGTTTCGGCGCGCTGTTCAAGCGCTTCGCCGATCGCCGTGTGGTGCTGCTCGGTGAAGCCAGCCACGGCACGTCGGAGTTCTATCGCGCGCGGGCGGCGATCAGCCGCTACCTGATCAAGAAGCACGGCTTCGAGATTCTTGCCGTCGAGGCCGACTGGCCGGACGCCGCAGCGATTGATCGCTACGTGCGGCACAAGCCGGCGCGGCTCGACGGCGAGCCGCCATTCCAGCGTTTCCCGACGTGGATGTGGCGCAACATCGAGGTGGAGGCACTCCTCGACTGGATGCGCACGCACAATGTTGGCGTGGCAGCCGAGAAGCGTGCCGGCTTCTACGGCCTCGATATCTACAACATGCATGGCTCGATCGCCGCGGTGTTGGCCTATCTCGACAAGGTCGATCCGCAAGCGGCGTCGGTGGCGCGCGAGCGGTATGGCTGCTTGACGCCGTGGCAGCGCGATCCGGCGACCTATGGTCGGGCCGTGCTGTCGAAGGGCTACCGCAAATGCGAGGAGGCGGTGATCGCACAGTGCCGCGATCTGCTGCAACGGCACCTCGACTATGCCGGGCACGACGGCGACAGCTTCCTCGATGCGGCGCAGAACGCGCGACTGATCGCTTCGGCGGAACGCTACTACCGCATCATGTATTACGGCGGCGCGGAGTCGTGGAACCTGCGCGATACGCACATGTTCGAGACGCTCGAGCATCTGCTGGAGGCGCGCGGCCCGAGCTCGAAGGCGATCGTCTGGGCGCATAACTCGCATATCGGCGACGCACGCTTCACCGACATGGGCACCGCGCGCGGCGAGCTCAATGTCGGCCAGCTCTGCCGGCAACGCTTCGGCGATCAGGCGGCGCTGATCGGCTTCGGCACGCATGCCGGCACGGTGGCGGCCGCGACCGACTGGGATGGCGACATGGAGATCAAGCAGGTGCGGCCCTCGCATCGCGACAGTGTCGAGCGGCTGTGCCACGACAGCGGCGTGTCTCGCTTCCTGCTCGATCTCGGCCGCGACGCGGCGTTGCGGCATCGATTGCTCGAGCCGCTGCTGGAGCGCTTCATCGGCGTGATCTACCGGCCGGAGTCGGAATTGTTGAGCCACTACAGCGACGTGTCGCTGCCGCAGCAATTCGACGCCTATGTCTGGTTCGATGAGACCACGGCGGTTACGCCGCTTGGACCCGAGCATGCTCGGCCGGGTGCGCCCGATACTTATCCCTTCGGCCTGTGAGTCTCTCTCGCGTGACTTGAGCCTTCGGATCGGCGAGGCTGCGGCCCGCAGGTCTGGGGGAGACGATGGCGAGTTTTGTACTGGTGCATGGGCCCTCGCAGGGCGGTTGGATCTATGGCCGGGTGGCCCATTTGCTGCGCACCAGGGGACACGACGTCTACACACCGACGCTCACGGGCGTGGGCGAGCGCAGCCACCTCAGGACCGGCGAGGTGAACCTGTCGCTGCACATCGAGGATATCGCCAACGTCCTGCGCTACGAGGGTCTGAACGACGTTGTGCTGTGCGGGCATGCCTATGGCGGCATTGTCATGACCGGGGTCGCCGACCTGCTGCCGGGCCGCGTGCGCTCGCTGGTCTATATCGACTCGTTCGTGCCCGCGACCGGCGACTCGCTCTGGAAGCACCTTCCAGCACCCTTCGTGCCGATGTTCCTCGGCAGCACCGCCAAGCAGGGCGGGTTGCGCATCGATCCGGTGCCGGGAGAGTTCTTCAACCTCAACATGGCCGACCGCGAGATGTTCGATGCGCGCTGCACCGGCATGCCGATCGCCTGTTTCCTGGAGGCCATCCAGCTCACCGGCGCCTGGCACTCGGTGCAGAAGCGCCACTATATCGTGACCACTGGCTGGGCGCCGTCGCCCTTCGCGGCCGAGGCCGAGCGCCTCAGGGCCGAGCCCGGCTGGAAGGTGTATGCCAGCCCGGCAGGGCACATCGCCATGCTCGACGACCCGCAATTCGTCGCCGATGTGCTGCAGGGCGCGGTCTAAGGGCCACAACCGTAAATGAGTGGTTTATCCACAAGTGTTCGCGCTATGTTCTGGCGCGTGAGGTAGGAGCGGTCCCCGCCGCTCCGGGAAAGCCGAAAGGAGGCCAACGATGGCCGGCAGTGTGAACAAGGTGATTCTGGTCGGAAACCTCGGCCGCGACCCCGAGGTCCGCAACATGCCCAGCGGCGGCATGGTGGTGAACATGTCGGTCGCGACGTCGGAGAATTGGCGCGACAAGGCCTCTGGCGAGCGCAAGGAGCGCACCGAGTGGCACCGCGTGGTGATCTTCAACGACAAGCTGGGCGAGATCGCGCAGAAGTACCTGCGCAAGGGCTCCAAGGTCTATCTCGAGGGCCAGCTCGCCACCCGTAAGTGGACCGACAAGGACAACCAGGAGCGCTACTCGACCGAGGTCGTGGTGCCACGCTTCGGCGGCACGCTCACCCTGCTCGACAGCCGTGGCGGCGGCGGTATGGGCGAGGGTGCCGATGACGACGGCGGCGTCTACGACGACGGCGGTAGCCGTGGCGGTGCTGGCGCGCGATCCGGCGGATCAGCCCGGCCCGCGGCACGCGGCGGCAAGAGCGACCTCGACGACGACATTCCGTTCTGATGGAGCGCCGGCGTCGCGCCGGCCTCTTCAGCTAGGCAGGAAGGCCCATCTCGCGCAGCGCGGCGATCGTTTCGTCCGGGCTGCGGTGATGGATGGCGCGCAGGCCGAAGCTGCGTGCGCCCTCGACGTTCTTTAGCGAGTCATCGACGAACACGCCTTGGTCGGGCGTGAAGCCGCCGCGCTTGCAGACCAGAGCGAAGATGCGCGGGTCTGGCTTGATGATGCCTTCCTCGCCCGACACGGTGATGTGGCCCATCAGGTCGAGCACAGGCAGGCGCGGTCGCGTGGCGGCGAAGGTATCGGCCGCCCAATTGGTCAGCCCGTGCATCGGCACGCCCGCCTGGTGCAGGCGGCGCATCAGGTCGCCCATGGGCGCGATCTCGCCGCGCACCGTCTCGTCGAAGCGTTCGATGTAGGTCGCCAGATGATGGGCGTGCTCGGGAAACAACGCGCCATGCGCCCGCGCCGCCACGTGCGAGTCCTTGGCCAGATCCAGGGTGAGGAAGAATTTCTGGTTGCAGACATTGTCGAGGAACCAGTCGAGCTCGGCCGTCTCGGCGATGATCGAGCTGAACAGGTAGCGCGGGTTCCAGTCGGCGATCACGCCGCCCAGATCGAAGACGACGACCGACGGCGGGGCGGCGGCAACAGGGCTCACAGAACCTCCGGGACAAGGCGCCGGACCCTAGCTTGCGGGGCGGTTTTCGGCGACCAGATTCGTCTTTATGACAGCTGTCTTGCGGTCTCTTCGCAATCGCAAAAAAGTCGTTATTTTATGCTGTTAGATCAATAGCTTATGGCCCTCAAAAGGGCGCCGATTTTGATTGCCCGAAAAGGCCTGTCTGATAGTGTGCGGCGTGCGTGTTTCGAGGCTCAAAACGAGGCCGCGAAACCGCCGGAAAAACATATCGAATCCGCCCTTTGAGCGACATCAACGAACCGCCACCGCCTTCGACACCCCCGCTGCCGCCCCAGGGCGGCGCCGACGTGGCCCCGGTAACCATCGAAGAGGAGATGCGGCGCAGCTACCTCGATTACGCCATGAGCGTGATCGTGGCGCGCGCGCTGCCCGACGCGCGCGACGGTCTGAAGCCGGTGCAGCGGCGCATCCTCTTCTCGATGCGCGAGCTGGGCTACGACTCGTCCAAGCCCTACCGCAAATCGGCGCGCATCGTCGGCGACGTGATGGGCAAGTACCACCCGCACGGCGACAAGGCGATCTACGACGCCATGGTGCGCATGGCGCAGGATTTCTCCATGCGCCTGCCGCTGATCGACGGGCAGGGCAATTTCGGCTCGATGGACGACGATCCGCCGGCGGCGATGCGCTACACCGAGGCGCGTCTGGCGAAGGCGGCGGAGACGCTGCTCGACGACATCGACAAGGACACCGTCGACTTCCAGGCCAACTACGACGAGTCGGCGCGCGAGCCCACGGTGCTGCCGGCGCGCTTCCCCAATTTGTTGGTCAACGGCGCCGGCGGCATCGCCGTCGGCATGGCGACCAACATCCCGCCGCACAATCTCGGCGAAGTGATCGACGCCTGCTGCGCGCTGATCGACGATCCGGCGACCACGTCGCTCAGGCTCAACGAGATCGTGCCCGGCCCGGATTTCCCGACCGGCGCGCTGATCGTCGGCCGCAACCAGATCCGCCTCGCCTACGAGACCGGCCGCGGCTCGATCGTCATGCAGGCCAAGAGCTCGGTCGAGGAGCTACGCGGCGGCCGCCTGGCGATCATCGTCACCGAGGTGCCGTTCCAGGAGAACAAGGCCAAGCTGGTCGAGCGCATCGCCGAGGTGGTGCGCGAGAAGAAGGTCGAGGGTGTCTCCGATCTGCGCGACGAGAGCGACCGCGACGGCGTGCGCATCGTCATCGAGCTCAAGCGCGACGCGACACCAGAGGTGGTGCTGGCCCAGCTCTACAAATTCACCGCGCTGCGCACGACCTTCCCGGCCAACATGCTGGCGCTCGATGGCGGCCGCCCCAGGCTGATGGGCCTGAAGGAGCTGCTGCAGGCCTTCATCCGCTTCCGCGAAGACGTCATCACCCGGCGCACGCGCTTCGAGCTCAACGCCGCGCGCGATCGTGCCCATGTGCTGGTCGGATTGGCCATCGCCGTCGCCAACATCGACGAGGTGATCGAGCTGATCCGCCGCGCCCCCGATCCGCCGACGGCGCGCGAGCGCCTGATGGAGCGGGCCTGGCCGGCGCATGACGTCAAGCCGCTGATCGAGTTGATCGACGAGCCCGGTCGCGGAGTCGCCGCGGACGGCACCTATCGCCTGTCCGAGACCCAGGCACGCGCCATCCTCGAATTGCGCCTGCAGCGTTTGACCGGGCTGGAGCGCGACAAGATCGCCGAGGAGCTGGGCGAGGTCGCCACGCAGATCACCGGCTTCCTCGAATTGCTCGCATCGAGGCCCAAGCTCTACGCACTGATGCGCCAGGAGCTGGTCGAGGTACGCGACGCGTTCGCCACGCCGCGCCGCACCGAGATCGTCGAGATCGAGGACGAGACCGACATCGAGGACCTGATCGAGCGCGAGGATATGGTCGTCATCGTCACCGATGGCGGCTACGTCAAGCGCGTGCCAGTGGCGGCCTATCGCGCGCAGCGCCGCGGCGGCCGTGGCCGTGCCGGCATGGCGACCAAGGACGACGACGTGGTCTCCACGGTGTTCGTCGCCAACACGCATGTGCCAGTGCTGTTCTTCACCAGCCGCGGGCAGACACATCGCCTGAAGGTCTGGCGCCTGCCGCTGGGTGCGCCGCAGGGGCGCGGCAAGGCATTCATCAACCTGCTGCCGTTGCAGGAAGGCGAGACCATCACCGCCGTGATGCCGCTGCCCGAGGACGAGACCACGTGGGGCGGCCTGCAGGTGATGTTCGGCACCGCGCGCGGCTATATCAGGCGCAACCAGCTCTCCGACTTCGAGTCGATCCAGCGCGGTGGCAAGACCGCGATGAAGTTCGAAGGCGAGGACGAGGGCGATCGCCTGATCGCCGTGCAGATCTGCCGCGATGACCAGGACGTGCTGCTGGCGACGCGCAACGGCCGCGCCATCCGCTTCCCTGTGGACAAGGTGCGCGTTTTCGCCGGGCGCTCCTCGGTGGGCGTGCGCGGCGTGCGACTGCTGGGCGACGATGAGGTCATCTCCATGACCCTGATCGACTCCGGCAAGGACGTGACTTCGGCCGAGCGCGACGCCTACGTACGCCAGATGCGCGCCCTGCGCGCCGCCGAGAACGGCGTCGAGGAAGAGGACAGCAACGGCCACGAGCCGCAAGCCGAGGGCGAGAACGGCGCCGAACCCAGCGAGGCGACGCCATCGGTCGAGGTTCTCTCGGAAGAGCGCCTGCGCGAGCTGGAAGGTCGCGAAGAGTTCATCCTCACGGCGACTTCAGACGGTTTCGGCAAGCGGACGTCGGCCTACAGCTTCCGTGTCACCGGCCGTGGCGGACAGGGCGTGGCGCTCATTGCGCTGGCCGACGGCGCGCAGGTGGTGGCGATGTTCCCGGTCAAGCCGCGCGACCAGATCATGCTGGCCAGCGACGGCGGTATGGTGGTGCGCATCCCGGTCGACGGCATCCGCATCATGGGCCGCACCGGTCGCGGCGTGCGCCTGGCCGACGTGCGCGACGGCGAGCGCATGGCGTCAGTGACGCGCATTGACGACGACAGCGCCGAGGATGGCCCGACCGAGGGGGATGACGGCGACGAGGGCGAGCCCGGCTGATTTCGCCGTGCTGTGTTGCACTGCCGCAACACGGTGGCAACCTGCCCGTAATCCGGCTAAGAGTTCGTCCCGCAACGCACCATAAACGTCGATTCAGACGGCGGGGGGAACATGGCGAACGAGCGGATAGGGATCTATCCGGGCACCTTCGACCCGATCACCAGCGGCCATGCCGAGATCGTGCGGCGCTCGATGCGCCTGGTCGACAAGCTCGTGCTGGCGCCGGCGATGAATGTCGGCAAGGGGCCGCTGTTCTCGCTCGAGGAACGCGTCGAGATGCTGAACGAGGTGATCGCCGATCAGCCCGAGGAGACGCGCTCCCGCCTCACCATTGTGCCCTTCACCGGCCTGCTGGTGCATTTCGCCAAGTCGCAGAACGCCACCTGCATCATTCGTGGCCTGCGCGCGGTGTCGGATTTCGAGTACGAGATCCAGATGGCCAACATGAACGCGCGCATGGAGCCATCGATCGAGACCATCTTCCTGATGGCCTCCGACCGTCATCAGTTCATTGCATCGAGTCTGGTCAAGGACATCGCGCGCCTGGGCGGCAACACCTCCTCCTTTGTGTCGCCGAAGGTCTTTGATCGACTGAAAGCCAAGTTCGCCGGCCAACAAGGCGTGAACTGAGGCGCAATCGCCTGCCATACACTGGCCACGTGTGTGCCAAGTCCATGACGGCAGGGAACGCCGCCCCCCGTCTTCCCGTTTAGCCCATCGTCCGGCGCCCACCCTGGTGCTGGGAAACGATGGAGCATGTGCATGACCGTCTTGTCGCGTCGCGGGATGTTCGCCAGCCTGGCGCTGGCGAGCGGCTGCGCGTTGGTGCTGTCGCCGGCGCTGGCGCAGCTGCAGATTCAAGTCGTGCCGGTGGAGCCGCCTCCGCCGCGCGTCGAAGTGGTGCCGGTGGTCCCGATGGAGCGCCGCGAGGCCGAGTTCTGGCAGCCCGGTTACTGGCGCTGGAACGGCCATAGCCACGATTGGGTCGAGGGCCGCTACGTGGTGCGTCCGCGTTCCGGCGCGACCTGGGTCCCGGGCCGCTGGGAGCGCAGCGGCTCCGGCTGGGTCTATGTCGAGGGCAGCTGGCAGTAACGCCAGCGGCTGAGATGAGCCGGGCGGAGGCGACTCCGCCCGGTTTCGTC